>JACMPS010000103.1 GCA_014377395.1 Chthonomonadaceae bacterium | reverse complement strand
GCGGATCAAACCGACGAAGTGGCACTTGCATTTCTGCTCGGTAAGGCGTTCCCTGAAATTGTCTGGACCACCGACCGCGCCCGTCGTGATCTATTCGAGGACAAAACCGTGAAAGAAGTCTGGATTATCGAGTTTACGCCCTCTTCCTCTTCTCACCCTCTCATGGTCTCAACCGCTTCCGCCCGACACATGGAGAGGGACGCGCCCGGTTACGTTCACTGGGTGGGAGCCGAGCCGGAACATAGAGGAAAAGGACTGGGACGGGCTATCACCTTACAGGTATTGCATCGTTTCCGAGAATGGGGACTGGACTCGGCGGTGCTGGAAACTGATGATGTCCGTCTCCCTGCTATTTCCACCTACGAAAAACTCGGATTCATACCAATTTATGAAACTCACGCCTCTTATCCCGAAAGATGGAGTAAAATCAGGACACAAATCGAAGAAAAGTTGCAGAACCGTGAAACCGGACAGGAGAGTCAGCCGTAGTCCCTCTGAACACACCCGTTTGATCAAAAGGGAATGAGGCTGGATCGGAGAATATGAGGACGATCACGCACTTGGAACAATTAGATGCCGATATGGTGAGGCAGACGTTGGGCGGCAATTCAACCGCTTACAATGGTCTTGTCACAAAATACCAACGGCAAGTGTACAACCTTTCCTACCGGATGCTCGGCAATGCCGAGGATGCCGGTGATCTCGTGCAGGAGACCTTTATCCGCGCTTATTCGGCACTGCCTTCCTTTCGGCAAGATGCCTCGTTTTTGACATGGCTGTATAAGATTGCCTCGAATCTCTGTATTGATCATCTGCGTTCACGCAAAGCAAAGGGGGCTCTCTCTCTCGACATGGAACTCGAAGAGGGAAGAGAGCCGTCCAGCGAACGTAGAGAAGAGGCACCGGAAGACTGCGCTGTACGTGGAGCCGTGCAGGAGATCGTCCACAAGGCGATTATGAACCTGCCGGAAAGATATAGAACCGTCATCGTGATGCGCCATTTGCAGGAAATGAGCGTAGAAGAAATTGCACAGACACTGAATCTACCGACCGGCACGGTGAAAACTCACCTGTTCCGCGCACGCGAAATGTTGCGGGGACGGCTGGCTTCGGTTTTGGAAATGGAAACGGATGGAAAGCAGATTTAATCATAACCCGGAGGAAGAGGGCGAAAAGCAATGGGTTTCCCCGTTGCCTCACAACCCCCCTGCCTCTTCTCATATTGGCAATCACTCAGGACTGCGGGGCAAAGAAGAAACCGCTCTTCCGCAAAAGAACACGGGGAGCCTTTGCGTTCGCGTCTCTGAGATGTTGCCTTCGCTGATCGAAGGTGACGGCGAAATTCGCCCGGAAATGGCAACCGCCATTTACGGGCACCTTGCCGTTTGCCCGACCTGCGCCAAAGAATTCGATACGCAGCAGCGTACCTTGATGCTTTTGGAGCAGTTGCCCTTGCTCGAACTGCCCAAAGACTTTTCCGGGCTGGTGATGAGCCGCGTTCAAGCCGAAATGGGAAACTACAAAGACGGAGTACTACAGCATCGTCAGACGTCTGGGACGGAAACGCTTTCTCGTCTCGCTTTAGGAGAAGAAACCGCAGTCGTCAATACGCAAACGGCGGCACTTTACGGGCATCTCGATACAAAACAACGCGCTGTTCTTACCGGAGTTTTTGCCGCTCTTCTCGTCTTCTTTCTTTCTTCCGCATGGGGGAAAGCGGCGATGGGCGGTAATGCCGAAGCGATAGTGGCATGGCTCAGCGGGGTAGGGGAAGCCGCCCGTAGTTTGCCGATTATCGGACAGACAATGGGAAGCGCGTTTTCGTCCCTTTCGCAAATGGCAACGACAATTGAAGAGTCCTATGCCACGCTTGGAGCAACCGCCGCGCAAGGACTGGCGATTGATGTTGCCCTTGGAGCCGCCGCGTTTGTCGTCTACACACGCCGACAGAAAAGCCGGAGTAAAATGCACTGATGTCCCGAATTCTCGCACTGTTTGCCATTGTTGTATC
This sequence comes from Chthonomonadaceae bacterium, assembly GCA_014377395.1. Classification (GTDB taxonomy): domain Bacteria; phylum Armatimonadota; class Chthonomonadetes; order Chthonomonadales; family Chthonomonadaceae; genus JACMPS01. The sequence continues at coordinate 8,561 of JACMPS010000103.1, read as the reverse complement.
GCTTGTAATGATGAGCGCTTTTGCACCCATTGCAAAAGCGCAGTCCTCTGGTGCCGTCGAGCCAACAGAAAAGCCGCAGGAGATCAATGAGCCGATCTCTGGAGCGAAATCACGCAACTCCTCAAAAGGGAAAGGCGGCGAGAATTCTGTTGCCCCGAACGTTGCCTTAAAACGTTCTGTGAAAATCATTGCTGAAGGTGAAACCGCCTCTGATCTCTCCCTTGAAAATACGGATTTGAGAGTGCGTGGAACCGTCCATAATGTGCAGGTTTCCAACGGCGACATTTTTGTGGAACAGGGCGGCAGGTTGACGGGTTCGATCACCTGCATCAACGGAAAAATACACTATCCCGACAACCCCGAAGCTGGAATCAGAGCCACTGGAGAACGATCCGAAAAATCGAATGAAGTTGTTCCCGCCACTCACTCTCGCTTTGAATGGGTCAAGCAACAAGTCGGGGTTTTGATCATGGGACTACTCGGTTGCGGGTTAATGGTGATGGCGGCTCCTAATGCCGCTGTCAAAACCTCTCGCTTAGTGACTTTGGAACCGGGCAGATGCCTCCTCATCGGTTTGATCGGCGGGGCGGCACTGTGGATGATCGGCTTGATGAGTGCCGCTCTCCTGCACACCCCTCTCCGCTTGATCTGGTCGCCGTTCGGGTTTGTGATTGCAACGCTTTCGATGACGGCTTTTGCCTTTGGCTGGCTGAACGGGCTACGCCGCTTGGGAGATTTCGTCGCGTTGAAAACAGGCAAACCTTCCGCAAGTGGGTTCACCGAGCGCACCGTGCTAGGGCTTGTCGCGGCGTTTGCATTGACGACGTTCGCCGGACTAATTTCTTCCGGTCTGGGGCATACCGCTCTGTTTCTTCACTGGGGGCTTGCTCTCATGGGATTGGGCGGACTCCTGTTGACCCGACTACGAAAAGAGGGAGAATAGCCTTGAAATTTAGGTCAGGAATGCTTCTTTTCACGTCGCTCGTAGTGGGGGCGGGGTGTCGTTCTTCTCACCTTTCCGTTCGTGCCTCGTTTGATGACAACCACGAGGTGCGCGAAACCACACGAAAGCAATTTAAGGCGGGGCGGGTCAACACCCTCGAAGTCTCTTCCAACACGGGAGACATTACGGTCTCCGTAGGCGATTCTCAGGAAGAAATCACGGTAAAAGCCGAGAAAACCTTGAGTGGCAACGGGAGTGAATCTTCACTTAGAGAAACTATCAAACACCTCAAGGCGTTTGCTTACCTGAAAGACTCGACGCTTTTTGTTGAAACGAAATCAGACACTGAGGCGGCGATAAAAGGCTCGATTCACTACACAATCATCGTACCCCGGCGATTGTCTGCGGTCTTGAAGAGTTCGAGCGGCGACATCGAGGCAAGCGGTCTTGCGGGAAGCGTGTCGGCTACGACCTCCACCGGGGGCGCGACCCTTTCGCAGTTATCTGGTTCAGTGAGCGTGGAGAGTGCAAGCGGCGACATCAAGTTGAAACAGTTGGCGGGTTGTCCCATCGTGAAAGCCTCCAGCAAAAGTGGAAGCATCAACGCAGAAGAAATCGCCGTGACGAATTACGAAGCGGAAGGCGTAAGCGGCGACAATGAATTTGACGGCAAGGCATCTGATCTCAAGTTAAAATCGGTCACGGGAGAGGTCAAATTGACCCTCTCGCCCGGAAGTGCGGTCAAAGAAGCAAATGCGGAAAGCGTGAGTGGTTCCGTCTCTGCCTCATTTCCGAAAGAGACAAAGGGAACCCTCTTTTTCTCGACGGTGACGGGTGAAGTGGATACCTCCGACATGGGAGACCGTCGAGAACAAGACCGTGAAAAGCACGAACTGACTCTTCCTCTTAATGGCGGCGGAGGTGCTAACATTCGCCTCAAAGCGATCAGCGGCGATCTCAAAGCCGAACTGCAAAAGTAGAGTTTCTACACTTTTTCGTTTTGTGGAAGTCAACTTTCAGGGGCGCACTGCGTAGAAAACAGTACGCCCTTTGTGGTTTGTCAATGAAATTCGATTTTTAAGAGGAAGTTAACCTAAATGCCGAGTGTTCGCGAAAAACGTGCCTGGGTCAGTGTTCTTAACAACATGATCGGCGAAATCGTTTTGGTCTTCTTCTTGTCTGTTCTGGCGGTTATCCTCTACGATAATTTGAATTATAAATGGGTCTCTATTTCCACTCTTCCCCTACAAATTTTTGGGATTGCCCTGAGTATCTTTCTTGCGTTTCTCAATAACACCGCCTATGATCGCTGGTGGGAGGCGCGAGGTCTCTGGGGGGCAATCACAAACCTTTCGCGAACCTTCACACGCCAGTCTCTCACTTTTGTCAAGACGGACAGGGAACAAGAAAAGACCGAGTGTGAGCAATTCAAGAATGATCTCGTTTGTCGGCAGATTGCTTATGCTTACGCGCTTCGTGATGCCTTACGTGACAACGATCCTACACCTTGCCTGATGTCCTACGCAACGGAACCTGAGATAGAAGCACTGAAAAAAGAGCCAAATTTACCGATTGCTCTTTTGCAGAAACAAGGAGAGGCACTTTCCAAAGCCCATAGTCGGGGGTGGCTAACCGAACTCTCTTACATGAATCTCGATAATACACTTTCAGAGATTACAAACGCGCAGGGCGGTTGCGAGCGAATTAAAAACACACCAATTCCTGCCCCTTACCGTGTGTTCAGCCATAACCTGGTGTTCTTTTTTTGCTGTGCGATCCCCTTTGGGCTTGTGGCAACCACAGAAGCCAAAACCCTGTTTGTCGCAACAGCAACCGCTCTCGGTTTCTTTACCCTCGAACGTGTGGGGCGTATGCTTGCCGACCCCTTTCTCGCTCACGCCAACAGTGTTAACCTCGACAAAATCGTCGAGACGATAGAAACAAACCTTACCGCCCGCATCAATCTTTAACCTTCCACTGACCCCTCCAGAAACAAATACCTGTTTTCCCGCTCTTTGCGCCTTCTCCTCTCACGAATCCTGCGACTTTTACCTACAATTCATCCGAGTAAAAGATTTAGGGAAGTTTGTGTGAGGATGTCGCGAGATTAGGAATTAAGATTCCGCTTTCTGATCTTCAGGCTTCCTCTCGGAGGGGAAAGACCCATGTTTGTCATTATCGGTAGCGTCATTGTTATGGGAGCGATTTTGTTGGGCTTTGTCTTGTCCGGCGGCAAAATCCCCGTTTTGATTCAGATCAACGAATTTATCGTCATTGGAGGCGCGGCACTCGGCTCGGTCTTGATCGCTAACCCCTTGCCAACGGTGATGGCAACGGTGAAAGCAGTTTTCGGCTTGCTGAAAGGGAATCCGTACACCAAAGACAAGTACATGGAATTGATGAAGATGCTCTACGCAATGTTTTTGATGGCGCGGCGCGAGGGGCTTGTTTCGCTCGATCAGCACGTTGAAAATCCGCACGAAAGCACCTTTTTCAAGGAGTACGCTTTTTTTCATGCCAATCATCATGCCGTCGCGTTTCTTGCGGACACAATGAAAGTGGTCATCACCGGCTCGGTTGCCATTCACGATCTCTCTGAAATGATGGACATTGACCTTGAAACCGCACACGAAGAAATGATGAAGCCCGCCGGAGTTGTCACGACCGTTTCGGATGCTATGCCGGGGTTTGGAATTGTTGCGGCGGTGCTTGGTGTCGTCATCACGATGGGTGCTATCGGAGGTCCACCGGAGCAAGTCGGGCATCACGTTGCGGCGGCACTTGTCGGAACGTTTATCGGAATTCTGCTTTCGTATGGCTTTCTGGGCCCGATGGCGAAATCTATGGAAGGTGCCGTCAAAGCCGAAGCGCAGTACATGGGCTGTATCAAAAACGCGGTACTTTCGTTTGCACGAGGAGACGCCCCCGCAACCTGTGTGGAGTTTGCCCGCCGCAACATCGAGCCATCGGTACGCCCCTCGTTTATGGAGACGGAAGAGGCGTGTAAGGCGCAGGGAAAAGCCGCTTAAATCAGAGTTTTGATAGAGGCATGGAGAGAAGAAAAAGTGTTAAGTATTAAGTGTTGAGAGAAAAATGGTAGCGTGAATTTGCATCTGCTTCCCTCTCCCGGATTTTGGGGGAGGGGTTTGGGGTTGGGGGCGAGTTTGACCCGTATCAAGAGCGAGTTAAGAGGAAAAGACAATGGCACAGACAGACGCACCCGTAATCATCATCAAAAAAAAGGGAAATGGACACGGCGGACATCATGGCGGCGCATGGAAAGTGGCTTACGCGGACTTCGTAACGGCAATGATGGCGTTTTTCCTTGTGATGTGGATTGTGGGGCTGAGTGCGCCCGCTAAAAAATCCATTCAGCAGTATTTTCAAGACCCCACCGGAATCTCGAAAATGGCGAGTGGCGGAAAAAACATTCTCGCTGAATCGAACGGAACCAAGCCCATGCATCTGGATGCGGCAACGGCGAAACTAGCGATGGCGAACGTCTTCAAGCAGGCGCAATCCGTGATTGAAAAAGAACTCTCTAAAAACCCCGAATACTCGGAGTTGAAAGACAGCGTTCAAATCAAAGTCACCGATGAGGGCTTGCAGATCGAGTTGATTGAAAAAACGGCTTCGCTCTTTTTTGATACCGGATCGGCGAAGATGAAGGCGCGTGCCGTTCATCTGCTGACAATTGTAGCAAAAGAACTCGGCAAAATCAAGGCTCCGATTGTGCTGGAGGGACATACCGACTCCCAACCACTTGGAGGCAGGGGCGGCTACTCCAACTGGGAACTTTCCTCGGATCGTGCCAATGCTGCACGGCGCGTGATGGAGGGAAGAGGGCTTGCAAAAGGGCAAGTTTACGCGGTGCGTGGTTACGCCGACAAAAAGCCCGCGAATGCTAATCCGCTTCATTTCTCCAATCGCCGGGTGAGTATCCTTGTTGCGTACTCGATAGACAAGTAAAAATCTAATCCGGGAAGTCACTCCCTTGAATCAGCCTCTTCGCGTGATTTTCAGCAGGAAGACACGAAATGCCACATACATGACACCGAGCAAAATTCTCGGAGAGCGTATCCAGCGGATTAAAAGCGGCTTGATTCGCCCTAGGAGTAGCCCCTTAATCTCGTCACGCTCGGACTTTGTGAGGCTGTTCAGATCATCAGGATTGTCCCAGCCTACTGCGGAGAGATCGGTTCCGGGCATGATTGGCTGACTGTGTGCGAAGATTTGTCGCAAGTTTTCCTCGATTTGTGCTTTTGGAAGCAGGGATTCGTCTTCGCTGAGAACGGACTCAAGCCACGCCTCTAGCCACTCACGCGCCTCGCATTTCCCCAGAGCGTAATCGTATTCGCGCAGGTCTTCTCGTAAAAACCCTCCGAAATGCCCCATGAAATCTCCTGCAAGACGACTTGGACGCAGGGGCTTGTCGCAAAGCGGGATATGCTCCAGTGTAATCGGTCTTTGATGCCCCAACCCCGCAGCCTTTTTGATCCTCCCCTTGAGAAGTGTTTCCTCGTCCTTATCTTCGAGATGAATGTTTTTAAGTTCAGCGTCCAGGGCGGTTACTCTTTCGTTGATGCGTTGCGCCTCCAGAAAGTCACTCGCAAGGGCGTGATTGAAGTAAGCACCTACCACGCGCGCGATTGCCGAAAGCGGCGGCAATCCATGCGGCGAAGACTCGGCTTCGCGGGTGCTGTTTCGCAGGGAATCGGCAAGAGATTGTGCGGAAACCGGGTCTGGTTCGATAACAAGATAGATGCGATGATTTTCTCGTTTGTTCTCACGCCGTTCTTCTTGATAGAGACTTGCTTCGATGGCACGTCCGATGGGTTGATTGTTGAAAATGCCGCCGTCCACAAAATGAAACATTGCCTGTGTGGGAAAAGTCACCTCTTCGCTACTCTGAGAAATGGTTTCCAGAAGTGAATTGAAGCCTTCGTTTTGTGTCAGGTCACGTACTTGCGGGCGGCTCTGAAAGGCGATTGGAAATGCCCCCGATGCCACAGCACTGTCTTTGATAGAGTCCCAGGTGGTGGGTTCCTCCGCAACTTCTCTGACCCTATCAGGAGGGCGAACCGATCTCAGCGCAACAATTCCCTGCTTCACTTTAGCCCGTTTCGTTTCCGCAAGACAAACTTTTCTCGTCTCGTTAGGCGTCAGATAATACGCAATACAGTCTCGATAATCGTTTGCAAACAGGATAGGTCGGCTTGTTTGGGGGTGGTCGGGGCGATTGAAATTCACGCAGAAGGGCGTACCGCTCAGATTGGTCAGCGACAGCCACAGTGCCACCGATCTGCCCTCAGCGCGTTGTTGTCTTTCCTTGCGGGCATCAGGCGTTTCCGGGCTTGGCGCGTTCAGTTCGGGCAACACCGCAAACACCTGACGAGCGACTTCTTCCAAAGATTTTCCTGAGATAACTCCCTGCGAGACATCCTCAGGAAACTGGAGAAAGTGTTGAACACTGAGACCGCGCACCCAACAGTCGGAGATTGCGTTTCCAAAGGCACGAGGAGACGCGCCCGTCACAATCGCCCGCGCCAGAGTCAATCCCGTAATCGAACCTGCGGAGGCTCCGGCGATCACATCTATCTCAAATTTAAGGGATTGTGAAAGGGTGGGATGTGAATTGAGGGCTTCCAGATCGGCATACAATTGCGTCAGCACCCCGGCAATGTAAGAGCCGAGTGCGATCCCACCCGAAAGAACGAGTGAAAAGCGAAATTCAAGCGGAAGAGAGGATTGCGTGTCGGGCATCGAAAACACCTTTATAAATTGCGTGGGACTGCGTTTATATTTTTTGTTCGTTTCGCGACAGAGACCTAAGAATCCTGCCGGGATTTCAGTTCAAGCAGGAATCCCCTCTAACAAAGCCGTAATCTGACTCCAACTGATGCGGGGAGGACGATTTTGTGGAGGTTTTAGAGGAACGGAAAAGGGCGATAGCGGAAACCGGAGCAAAAACAATGGCGGAGCGCAACGAAAATTTCACGGAGGCACTGCTTTATTTGTTGGAGCATGACCCGATGACTCTTCGTCGCAAAAACGCCGCCTTTGTTTTCGGGAAACTTCGGGAGCCTCGTGCCGTCTTGCCGCTTTGCCGGGTTCTGCGGCGGGACGAAACCATTGTGCGTGAAGCCGCCGCCGATGCCCTCGGTGAAATCAAAAGTGCGGAGGCGGTGCGCCCTCTGATTCAAGCCTTGAGCGACCCGACGACGATTGTACGCGTGTGTGCGCGTCGTGCCTTAGTGTCACTCGGCAAGTCCGCCGTGAAACCTTTGATCGAAGAATTGTGGGACTGCAAGCCTGACCGTCGGGAGGGCGTGAACGAGGCACTTGTACAGATCGGTATTCCTGCCGTTTCTTCGTTGTTGGTGGCAATCGAGTGCGCCGGAGCCGGAACAAAGCGAGAAGCGAAGACAATGTTGCACAAAATCGCACCCCGACACGCACTTGAGATGTTGCCGATCCTCACCCTTAAAGACCCACATCTTACGCCCTCCGAGCGACTCCACACTTTGACTTTGCTACTCGCTTACCTTCGCTTTCCCAATGTGCAGACTTATTGTTCCGTTTATCGGCACGACAAAACTCCTGCCGTTGCAGAGGGAGCAAAGGCTGTGCTTTCTCTTGTGGAAGGGAAGAGTTTGCTTCGTCCTGCCGCCCCGGTTCTGCAACGCCCTGAGCGGGAGTTGCTTCGTTCATTAGGGCGCGTTCAAACTGAAAACAGTGCCGAATTGATACGTCCGCTCGATAGCCCTCCTCTTTTCTAATCCTGATGCGAAAAACAGAAAACGAAATTTTCAAGCCCCCAAAGACAAATTTTATGACACAGCCGAATGTGCGCGATCATCTTTTCGAGACCGTAAGACGCTTTTATTGTGGAACCGCCTCTGACCGGATTCCACTTGTCCTCCTCCGTGATGTCGCCGTTTCCGGGCAACCGCCGGAACCGAACCGTCACCTTGATTTTATGTCGCTGTATCTGGTGAAGCAGGGGAAAGGCACTCACGTCATTGATGGCGTTTCGTATGCGATTGCGCGGGGGGACGTGTATGCGATGGGGGTGGGCATGATGCACTATTTCGCCGACTGCGACCAACTGGAAACCGATACGCTCCATTTTTCACCTGAGATTTTCGATGCCGAAACCCGCGAAGCCCTCCTTGAGACGCCCGGTTTTCTGTCTCTCTTTATTGAAAACACGGGGCAGGACACACCGCGACACTGGCTCCACCTTTCGCCCGACACCTACGCCCCGATCTCCGGGGACATCGAAGAATTGCGGAGTGAGTGGAAGTCGGGGACGGCGGCGGGAACGGTTCTCGCCCGAAGTTTGTTCGTGCGGCTTGCGGTGCATCTCTCCCGGCTTTCCTTTGGAAATGAGGTCGAGGTCAAGCGCAAAACGATCACGGGGGGCTTGCATCACGCGACGGTGGCGGCGGCGGTTCGCTATCTCGATTCGCATTTCAAGGAGCAGGTGCGTATCGAACGGGTTGCGTCAGGCGTATTTTTGTCTGCGGATCGGTTTACAGAGGTTTTCGGCACGATCATGGGACGAACGCCTCGAGATTATTTGCGCTACCTACGACTGGAACACGCCCGTAATCTG
>JACMPS010000102.1 GCA_014377395.1 Chthonomonadaceae bacterium | reverse complement strand
TTTCTCCGTGCCGGAAGATTCGCTGGAATGGTGGAAAAGTCATCTTGACGCCGCAAACATTTCCACAGGCGAAATTCATTCCCGGTTTCAAGAAAAGGTGTTGCCATTCGAAGACCCGGACGGCATGACGCTCGAACTCGTTGCGGAGCCGTCTTCCGTGCTTCGGGAGGGGCGGAGATCGGGTTCTGTTCCGGCTGAGTTAGCCATGAGGGGCTTGCACAGCGTCACCCTCACCGAAAGTAGCGCGATGAAAACGGTGGCTCTTCTCACGGAAACGCTCGGATTTTTCCCGCTCCAATCGGAGGGGAATCGGCGTCGCTACGGCGTGGAAGAGGGGAATGGAGGCGCGGTTCTGGACATCGTAGAGGAGCCAACCGCAAAACCCGGCAACAGTGGCGCGGGAACGGTTCATCATATCGCGTTTCGAGTGGACGATGATGCGGCGCAGGAATGGCGACGGAAACAACTGGTGGAGGCGGGCTATCCGGTTTCCCCAGTCATGGATCGCACCTACTTTCATTCGATTTATTTTCGAGAACCGGGCGGCGTTCTGTTCGAGATTGCAACGGACAATCCAGGCTTCACCACCGATGAAAGTCTGGAAAATCTGGGAACGACCTTGAGGTTGCCGGAGCAGTACGAGCGATACCGTAACGAAATCGAAAAGACCGTCAAGCCATTGGTGTTGCCTGTTCTGTCCTCACGGAAGGGAGCGTGAAATGCAGGAGTTTATTCACCTCTACAAAGCCGGAATTCTCCCACAAACACTTTTGTTGTTGCATGGGACGGGTGGGGACGAAACGCAACTCATGGAATTGGGGGTACAAGTTTTGCCGGGTGCAAATCTGTTGGGAGTGCGCGGAAGGGTCTCGGAGAATGGAGTGAATCGGTTTTTTCGTCGGTTTGAGGAGGGCGTTTTCGATAGGGAGGACTTGATTTTCAGAACCGGAGAACTAGCCGGTTTCGTGAAGTCTGCCGCGAATAGATACGGTTTCGATCCGATGCAGGTTTATGCCCTGGGTTACTCGAACGGAGCGAACATCGGGGCGGCTCTGCTCTTGCTTCACCCTGAAACGCTGGCGGGCGGGGCGTTGCTTCACGCACAAATTCCACTCACGCCCGATGTGCTTTCCGATCTGAGCGGCAAGCGTATTCTGATCACGGCAGGGAAACGCGACGCAATCGTCTCCCCCGCACAAGCCGAGGGACTGCGGAAGATGCTTCAAGAGCGTCACGCTGAGGTGGAGTTGTGGCAACACGAGGGAGGACATGAAATCTCTACCTCTGAACTGGAAAAAGTAGGCGAGTGGCTGGGGTCTTTGTAGGGTCAGGCGGAAAGAAAAAGAACGACGCTGACGAGATACCTGTGATCAAAAGATACAAACACTTTAACTGAGTGGACGCCAAGCGTTTTGGTGCGTTGCATCGCTTTTCCCACAAAGCCGAGGCGAACCGAAGGCGCGAGTTGTTTGATCACAATACTTTGCATCGGGAGAGAATAGGGAGTTCCCATACCCATTCCGATTTTTAAGCCTGTTCCCAGTGCTTTTGAGGCGGCTTCCATAAGAGAAAAATGAGACGCAACGCGGACACAAACCTGTTCGTCGTTTTCTCGCTCGGAGGCGAGCAGAAAAAGCCGTAATTCGTCTTCGGACATGAATTTTTGTGCAAAGCGCGAGAAGTAAGCGCGGTCTTTTCGACGCAAACGCTCTAAATCCACAAGGTCTAGTCCAATCCCGACAACGGTTTCCGAGTAAAGCGTGAGCAGAAGCGTGGCATCACCGTCATGCGTGTTGGAGAGGTGCAGGTGTTCGGAGCGAAGCCCATTTTCATTCGCCCAGGTCTGCATTTCGTCGTTCCAGAGCGCATACGGCTTACCGAGTGCGTCACGACGGAGGAAAATAGTTTCGGAGGGAAGGGGGGACGGAAAGCGAGAATTAAAAAGTTGCTCGTGAGCAAGGCGTAGCAGGGTATGCTCGTCTGAGGAGCGTTCGCGCAGTTCGTGCGGAATCCAGAGCAGACTATAAGGGAAAGTCAGGGCATCGCGCCAGTGAAGTGCTTCAGCGTGAATCTCGGCTTGCCTTGCCGATTCCTCAAGGAAAAGTTCGCTATCGTTGGACATGAGAGAAAAACACGACCGAAGCCACTTTGGAATCGGAAGTGCCAGGGCGCAGTTGCCCGATAAGTCGAGGACTGACTCCGATATAAGAAGCGTAAATATCAATTTCAGGCTTAATGTTGAAATCGGCTTGCGTCTCTTTCCAGAGGGCAACGACGACCGGATTGATTGTCCAGGGAGCGTCTTGCGCCGGGGTGAAAAGAGCCAGATGTCCGGGCGAACGTCCTTTTACCGATATGGAGTAGCTGTGATCCCGGTAGCGTTGCTTGAAAAGTTGGCAAAATCGAGACATTTTCGTATCTTCCGCAAGTCCGCCGAGTTGTTGTTGGATTTCCGGGGCGGTAGGCGTCCAGCGGCTCATTTCCTCCGCTAGATCAGGAGGCTCCGTCGAGCGTTGCAGAAGCCAGAATCCCGCCAGAATGGGAACGAGTGTGACACAGAATAGCCCGGTATGAATTCTTCTCATGGTTGCGCTCCGCCTCGGATCAATCTAACAGATTCGGAAGTCGAATTATGGTGGGTTAGAAGTGGTAGAGGAAAAAACAATCCCAGAGAGCCTTGCTTATGGTCTTCTCGCGGAATCTTTCTCGTTTACCACTCCCAGATCAAGATCAAACGTATTGCACGGTGACAGGCTTTCCAAGAGCGATGCTCTCATTACAGGCGAGTGCCAGCAACGTTGAGTTCGCCCCGTCTTTGTGGGTACATCGGATGCCGGAACGATCTCCCGACTTCACGGCGTTGATGAAAACGCGGTCTTCGGTGGGGAAAATGTCTTCCAGATCGCCCTTGATGTCTTCGGTTTCTTTTTCACCCGCCGTGTGCAGGGTGACATGGTGCGCCCACTCCGTGAACTTTGCGGTATGCTTTGATGCCCATACATTCAGGAAGACGCCTCCCCCGGTTTGTGCGGCACAGCAGGACATGATATTCGCAACGGTTCCATTAGCGAATTTGAGCGCGAAAACCGCCGCATCTTCCAGATTGTAGTTTGGAATGATGTTCGGCAATTTCGAGTTAAAGCCTGTGGCTCCGTAAGCGAAAACTTCCACCGGATCACCCGCCAGATAGCGAATAAGGTCTACGGTATGGATGACCTGCTCCACCATTTGCCCGCCCGACTTTTCTTTGATGGGCCACCATTGCCCGATAGGGTTTTGCGAGAAGTAATCGCCCTCCTTGACGAGAGGCGGTCCCCCAATCCAGGCACCGTCAATCAAAATCGCAGGGTCCTCACTCAGAATGTCCCTGACGCGGTTGACGGATTGACGGTAACGATTCATAAACCCCGCACTGCTGATTACGCCGGAAGTCTCGACTTCGACGGCAAGTTTGCGTAAATCCTCAGGATTGATGCCGAGCGGCTTTTCCACAAGAAAGGGCAACCCTTTTTTGATGACTTCTCGCTCCGGGGTTCCGTGCGCGTAGGTGGGGATGAGAATGTAGGCGGCGTCCAACTCGATATCCGCCAGCATCTTCGCGGCATCATCGTAAGTTTTGGGGGAGGCGGTGCGCCCTGCTGCTGTCAATTCCTCGACATATTTAGCGGCTTTTTTCTCGGCACGATCCACAACGACATCGCAAAAGCCGACAATTTCCACATCTTCCGATTTGGTGAGGTGGGGCAGGTGCGCTCCCGAAATGCCTCCACAACCGATCAATCCAATCCGTAACTTTTCTTTTAAGTCCGCCATTTTCGCTTTGCTGTCCTTTCAGAAATTTGTATCGCGCCGCTTTGCTCTTATCTTTTGCATTGATTAACGTTTGCTTTGATTAAAGCGAAAAGAGACGGCGAATCATTCAGCGGGTTACGGTTCGGCTTTTGTCAGGCTTACTCCTTCTTCTCTTTTCGATGATTTTTAGGGATCGAAGAAAATAAAGGGTTTCCCAGGAGCAAATAGGCTACAGTACTCTAACTCTGTAGAACGTATAGGGCTTTGGATCGTGTGCCGCAGGAATAAATTCCGCGCTCGGAGGCGTTCCACCCCTGAATTGGCTAAAACTCGGACACCCCATTTACCTCTTCTCCGAAACTCTTCTCAAACGCTCTACAGAGTTTGAGTACTGTAGCCTATTTTCTCCTGGGAAAACTGACCCTGTTTCAATAGACCTCCTGCATAAGTGTTGAGGTTTGGTTTCGTAGAAGGAGTTATGTTCTACTCAACCCTGCAAACCCGCTCCGCTCCCGACTTCAAACGGCTCACGGGGGTCTCTCCCGAAACCTTTGCCCTAATGCGCGAAGTCCTGTCCCTGCGTCTCCCTCAGTTCGGGCGTCC
>JACMPS010000006.1 GCA_014377395.1 Chthonomonadaceae bacterium | reverse complement strand
CGCAAAACCGCCGCTTGCATTGTGTCGAGACGGGAATTAAAGGCGATAAAATCATGATGATATTTTTTGCTTTGCCCGTAATTTCTCAGCATCTTGAGTTTTTCGGCGATTTCAGGATCGTTTGTCGTTGCCGCCCCGCCATCCCCGAACGCTCCCAGATTTTTGCCGGGATAAAACGAAAACGCCGCGACATGACCTATCGAGCCGACCCGTCTTCCCTTGTACTCGGCTCCGTGTGCCTGGCTTGCATCTTCGACCACCTTGAGGTTGTGCCGCTCGGCAATATCAAGTAAAGCGTCCATATCGGCGGACTGCCCGTAAAGATGAACAGGCAAAATCGCCTTTGTTCGAGAGGTAATTTTCGCTTCGACGGCGCGGGGATCGAGATTGTAGGTGCGCGGATTGATGTCTGCAAAAACAGGGGTGGCACCGCAAAGCGAAATCCCGGTGGCAGAGGCAATAAATGAGTTTGCCGCCGTAATCACCTCGTCACCCGCCCCAATGCCAAGAGCCGTAAATCCTAGAAAAAGCGCATCGGTTCCGGTTGCGAGTCCGACGGCGTACTTCGCCCCACAGAACTCTGCAAACTCTTCCTCGAACCGCGAAACTTCTTCACCGAGAATAAAATCGCCGCGCTCCATCACTCCCGTGACTGCCGCCTGGAACTCGTCTTCATGCGCCCTGTATTGCGCTTTTAAGTCTACTAAAGGAATCTTCATCCGTGTGTTGTCCTTGAAAAAGTTAAAAAGAAAGTGTTAAGTATTGAGAAGTAGGTGTAAGTAGCGATAGTGTGTTAGGGGAATAGTTGGTGCATTTATCGCAGGAATGAATTCCGCGCTCGGAGGCGTGCCGCCCCGTGTCCTGCGGACACACCACTCGTTTTGAGTGTCAAAATGGAGAATCTTCACCAAAGACGGTTACTTTCCAGCACCCGCTGACTAATTTCAACTCAACACTTAACACTTTTCTTCCATCTCTCCACAGTCTTCGCACCAGAACCCGCCGTTCTGTTCCGCCAGTTTCCGCCCGCAAAAGCAGACCCATCCAACCTGTTTTGCAGGAACCCCAATGACGAGCGCATGAGGTGCTACATCCTTTGTCACCACAGCCCCCGCCCCAATAAAAGCGTATTCGCCCACCGTCACGCCGCAAATGATCGTCGCGTTCGCACCAATCGAAGCCCCCTCACGAACACGAGTAGGGACAAGCCAGTTTTTGCTTGAATAACGGAGTTTTGCGGAGGGCAGGCGGGGTGAGCGAGGCGTTAAATCATTCGTGAACACCGCGTTCGGACCCACGAAAACCCCGTCCTCAAGCGTCACACCCTCCCACACACAAACTCCATTTTTCAGGGTTACGCCGTCCCCCAGAGTCGCACCGTGCTCGACATAGCTGTGATCTCCAAGATTACAGTTCTTGCCAATTCTCGCCCCGGCGCAGACGTGAGCGAACGCCCAGACCCGCGTTCCTGACCCGATACATTCCGTTTCCACCAGTGCCAATTCATGAACCATAACTTGCCCTCGATCAATCCATTTTAACCAAACTTAGTCACAACCACCCGCTACGCTAGAGATACAGAGGCACAGAGAAAGACAAAGGGAAGTGTCATAGTCAAGTGTTGAGGCAAAGATTCCCATCTCTTCTTATTGATTTTCTTTCTCTGCATTTTAATCTGTGTCCATCGGTGTTAATCTGTGGATAAAACTCTCTTCTGTCTCTCAGGCAGCGACAGGGAGGCGTGTCTCTGTTTTTGAGAGGGTAGCGACGGGAACACGGATGCCGTTCTGTTGAAGAGAGCGGTCAATCGCTTCCAGTACCCTCACGTTTTGTAAGCCGACATTGCCGTCTGTGAGCGGCGTTTTCCCTTCGGCAACACAGGTGAGGAAATGCTCGACTTCTACTCGAAGCGGCTCCGTTGGCTCCACGCGGGGGCTGATAATATCGCCGTCACGCACCAGCAACCGGAACTGCCCGAAACTTTCCGCTTCCTCTTTCGCACTGGCGATGCCCTTTTCGTAAATGCGGACGCGCTCGGTTGGGTGTGCGTCATCGAAAACTACGCGCCGCCCGCTTCCTACTGCCACCACTTCGCGCACTTTATTCGGGCAAACCCACGAGACATGGATATTCGCCATCACGCCACCGAGATATCCCAGCGTGATAAAAACCACATCCTCTAATTTGTGATTGAGGACAGTTGCGCCGTTCGCCTGCACCCACTCCGGTTGCCGCCCCAGCAAAAACTCACAAATCGCCAGATCGTGCGCGGCTAAATCCCAGGTCACGCCGACATCATTGCGGACAGAGCCGAAATTCGTGCGCGTCAAATGAAGATAATACAGGTCGCCAAACTTCGGGTCTTCCATGATTTCGCGGGTTTTGTACAGCCCTGAATTGTAGAAAAAAGTCAGCCCTACCATCAATGTTAGTTTCTTCTCTTCCGCAAGAAAGGTAAGTTCTTCCGCTTGCGCCGAGTCGGTTGTCATCGGCTTTTCCACCATGACGTGCTTACCCGCAAGCAAGACTCGTTTCGCCACCTCATAATGAGTGGAAGCGGGTGTCGCCACAATTACGGCGTCAATCCAGCGATTGCTCAGCACCTCATCAAGTGAGTCCGTTACCGAGAGCAGAGGAAACCGCTCCTGTACCATTTTCAGGCGGAGAGGGTCAGTGTCACACGAGACCACAAGTCGCGCCTGTGGCAACTCATGCAACAGGCGCACATAATTCATTCCCCAGCGTCCACACCCGACAACAGCGACATTCAGCATCGTATAAAACCTTTTCTAAGAATAATTCAGATTAACCACCCGCCACGCTAGAGACACAGAAGCACAGAGAAATGCAAGAGTTTTATCCACAGATTAACACAGAGATAGGGATTAAAATGCAAATGCAAAAACGAGTAAATCTTTATCTCAACACTTAATACTCAACACTTTCCTGTGTGTTTGCAAGAGTGGAACCCCTAAAAATTGAGCGAACTCTGCGTCTGCCGCACCGTTCACCGCGAGGACGGCATCTACAATTGGCAGGGCGTGAGCGCGGATCATACTTTCTATCGGTTCGGTGAGGAGCGTGACTTTAGGAATTTTTTCGAGCGAGACACCGAGTGTTTCCGTGAGAAAGTCAGACATACGCTGAACAATCGGGGCGGGGTCGGGATATTGGTCGGGCGGGATCGGCAGGAGCAGAATGACGGGATCATTCACAGAGTAGTGACCGACATAACTCTGCAAAAGAGGTTGCCATTGTGCGGGTTCGTTCCAATCGGGGAGCGCGATCAAACGAGTGATTTGTGAAGACTGCGTGGCGGCTTGTCGTTGCGCGGCAGGTGCAATTTTCTCGCGGAGTTCCTTGAAGTAAGCGTTTGCTTCGGCATAAACGGGACATGCAGCAAGAATGACTAGAAACTCGTCGAGCGACTGCGACGCTTCCTCAACGCATTCCATTTCCAGCAAAAGAGCCGCCCTGTCCTGCCAAGCATCGAAATGGAATGGACTGTTTTCAATGGCGAGTGCGTAGGCGATCAGTGCTTTTTCGGGTTTACCTGATGTGCGAAGGGAACAGGCATAACCGTAAGCGGTTTCCCCGGAGTGCGGGCGATAACTCAGGGCTTTTTCGAGAAAGGCGCAGGAGGTCTCGAAGTCCTGACGTGAGGACGCAATTTCGCCGAGCGCAACAGAGACTCGATGCGTCAGTAAGATGCGAGTCTCCTCTGTCCACTCAGGCGAACCCGGCGCGTGATCGAGCCAGATGCGCTCCCGCTCCACATCGAAGGAGCCGTAAGAGGAGGAAAAAACCAACCCGCGCAGTTGATGCGAGGTCAGAGGAGGCGACTCAAGCGAACTGAGTGCCGTGAGAAGAGCGTTCTCTCCTTCCTCGGTGCGGTTGAGGGCAAGTTGAAGTCCGGCAAGATTGATCAGAGTGGCAATATGGTCGGGTTCCGCGAGTAAAACTTTCTGGCACAGCGTGACGGCGGAATGGAAACACGAGTCGCGGTAAGGCGATTGCATCGCGTGACCTTCTTTGCTTGCCAGCACCGAGCGCAGGGCGAGAACATCGGTTTTCGCGGTCTTTGTCGCAGTCCCAGAAGAGGGCGCGTCAGTCAACTTCGCGGCGTAAAGGTTCGCCTCGACACGCGCAAAAGAGTGCGGCGATGAAAGGTAAGTTTGCAGGGTCAGCAGACGCAACTCTCCCTCTTCATCGTGAAGGATCGCACGAGAGTGAACGGCATTACGGGCACGCTTGTGCGCCATGACAAGCGGTTCGATCTCGGAGAAAAAGCGGCTGAGTTGATGCGCGTAGGAATAGGGCGCGACGGCTCTGTGTCCGGCGTTTGTAATCTGTTCGCGTTCAGGGGCGTTCTGGGGGTTGAGATAATGATCTACAATCGCCTCGAAATCGTCCTCACCATAAAGGACGAGGTGTTCTTTGTCCGTGAACAGCGTCTCGATTTCCGGGTTGCCACGCTCGTAGAGAAGTAGGGAATTGCACGCCAGCGTTTCATAAACCCTCATGTTGACGCCACCCGCCACGCTCCGGTTGAAGACGATCTTCGCCCGGTTCATCGCCTCGGTGTAAGCGTCACCGATCACGCCGGAAGTCAAAACGACGTGGTATTTTTGTGACAGTTTCGCCACCCGCGCGAGCCAGCGAGAACGCTCCGACTGCACCGCATGATTAAAATTCCCGATCATCAATAGGTCAATGTCTTTTTGCTCCGGGGTGAAGTCGGGCAGTTTTCGATGAATCGCTGGATCATATCCCCACAGCAAAGCACTCATTGTGTTTGTAAAACCTGCCGCGTTCAGGGCTTTGCACCCCTCTTTATCCGCCACCAGTAAGTCGAACACATCTCCCGCATTTCGCAATGCCAGCCCACCCAGGTTCCAATCGCCAAAAACCCCAATCGTGTAACATTCAGCGTTTTCGAGACCGGGCGGCGTCAAGTTGTACTCAGGACTCCAGTGAACATAAACATCAGGCTTCCAACCGGGCGGACACTGCGCGAGTAGTTCTTCCCACGTCATTCCTTCGGTGTAGAGAACCTGCGCGTAGCCATTCCCAAACGCGAGAACGTCGTCGAACTTGTTCTCACGCCCCGGCAACGCACGGTACTGATTCAGTTCGGGAATCTGGTTTGTATGTCCGATTAAAATTCGCATGATAAGAGTTTTCTGTTACGCACCTGATTACTCATTCTGTAAAGAGTGAAGCCCCCACCCTGATCTCGCCCACTCAGCCCTCCCCAAAATCCGGAAGAGGGGAGTAGGTGCAAAAACCGTTCAGTCTTTTTTCCTCCTCCTTACGGAAGGGGGGAGGTTAGGAGGGGGTTGGTATTTGCTTTCTCCTACCGCATCGCGTCCGAAGGACGCCCTCACCGAAGGTGCTTAGCGCAAGGATAAACTAGACCGTTGAAATCCATCAAATCGCTGATTAACCATTGACAAACCCCACCTCAACCCTCTCCTTGCATAAGGGGAGGGAGTGAAGACAATAAGCCTTAATCCTTAACCCTTCCTCTACAGCAACCTTTTGATCTCCGCTTCTAAAATGCGGGTGACGTGCGGGTAGGTAAAGTTTGCTTTAAGGTGAGCGCGTCCTTTTTCGCCGAGTCCCAACAGGGTGTTTCGGTCTGAAAAGGCGCGGCGCATCAGCTGGCGCAGGTGTCCCACGCTCGGTTCCGCCCAGAAGTGACCCCGATAGGTCGGCGTTTCAATTGCCGCAGTTTCGGAGACCTCCACCAGAGTATAGTCCAGAAGAAGGCTGTTTTCCTCGTTGAGAAACGCTGTCTGTCCGCTCCAATTTGTAGCGATCACGGGGAGAGCCATCGCCATTGCTTCCATGAGGGGGCGTCCCCAACCTTCGCCGCGAGTAGGAGAGACGTAGCAATCGGCGGCACGGTAAAGGTGCGGCATCTGTGCATCTGAAAGAGCTGCGTCCTGAAAAATGATGTCCGGGCAAGTTTCCGGGTCGAGGTTCAGTGTTTTCGTGAGATAATCCGAGACCTGTGCAAAAATTTGATCGGTGGTGTAGCCCATCGAAGAGTGCGTTTTCAGGATCAAAGTCACGTCTTCATCAGTCCGAAATTCCTCTACGTAAGCCTTTATCAGCACGTCCCAGCCTTTGCGAAGTGTCCAGTCGAAGAGCGAAAGGAAAGAGTAGCCGTTTGCGCCGTCAATGGAGAGAGGCTTCAGGTCTCGGCGATAGGGTGACAGATCAATCGCACCCGGCACGATCCGCAATTTGTCCCGCTCGACGCCTGCACGAGCGAACGTTTCCCGGTTAAATTCGCCGGGAACCCAGACGGCATCCATCCGGTTGCAAGCGGCTGCCCACCCTTCGGGAAGGCGGTCTGTCTCAAACATCGTGCGCCCCACATTTGCACGGGAAAGGGGATCGTTCTGGAAATGCGGCGCGAGAATGTGCCAGATCGAAAGCGGCTTGAGGGGAGCGGGACGGGCGAGTGCCGCTTGCAAAATCCGCTTTCGGTCAGGGGGGAGTGGGGCGATTTTCTCACTCCACCGGATTTCACGAGAGGCAGGAGCCAGTCCGTTTGCATCTTGTGAGGCGAGGGCAAAGAGAAAATGTCGTGCCTCATCCGCATACCCCGAAGGATCGAGCAAGGGGGCGTTCCAGACAATTGGCAACGAATTGTCAGTGATTGGTGCGCTCTCTTTTTGCTCCAGAAGCCCCCCGGAGACAACGGCAAATCCCCGACGCAAGCGTTGCTGAACTTCCGCCACTTTTGCGGAGTCGCCCAGGAGCCGCGCAATCTCCAAACGGAGGCGCAGTGCCGCGTCGTAAAGTGGGGGCGTGGGGGCGTTCCGAATGGCGTCTTCCGCTTCTGCAACAGCGACCATCGCCAGCCCGCCGCCCATCAGATCACGAGCGTAATTCATCGAGCCGCGAGTCGCGTCTTCGGGTCTGCCGAGATAATCATAGGGGCAGTTTTCATCGTCTTCCACGCGCACATTGAGCGGCGTGTTTTCGTCCCACGTCGCCTGTACCGTTGTCAGGTTGCGATAGGAAACCTCGAAAGCACGCTGTACCTCAGCGTTGGTATAAAGGTAAGGCACGATGCCACAGGCAAACGGAATCCGGTCAAACGGCTTGCGTTGAAAAACAACGGTGTTGGTTTTCGCCTCGAAGGAGATAAGCCAGCGATGTGTCGGGTGTCCATAAAAAGATTCCCATAGCACGTTCGGCGTCTCGATAAAGCCGCGCTTGCCCACTCGTTGCAGTTCTCTTAAGGCACTCGCCGGGTCAATGACGTGTTCCAGTACCATGCGGCAACACACCACATCAAACGATTTTGAGGTGAAAGGAAGGCTTTGTACGTCGCCACAGACAAGCGGCTTTTCGCGTGAAATCGTCAAGCCCTGCCGATGCACTCCCTCGAACACATCGAAGTCAATAGAGACATCGGCGCGTTTAAGAGGGCGTTGTCCGCCCCCCACATCCAGCACCCGGTCTCCCTCTTTCACGCCAATGTCGGCGGCGAGTCGGTCATCATAGCCCGTGTGCGCGTAAAAGACTTTTCCCGCGAAATTGCTTTCAATATCGGTGGTGTCTTCTACCGTTGGTGGCATCAAAGCAAGGTTGAGCTGTGCATTTTCATCACGAACCGAGAGCCGTGCATTCTGTCGAAAAGTCGTGTTCTCCGGTTCGATTTGAGCTGCCTTTGCAAACTCAGAAAGGGCTTTTTCGCGCCGCCCGTCCTGCCAGAGAGCGCACCCGTAGGCATTGTGTGCAATAGGGTTTTCGGGGGTCAGTTCACAGGCACGTTCTGCGTCCGCCATGATGATCGAGGTGGGAACGCCGCCCCATCGCAATCCGTTCACTGCCGCATCGAGGTGCAGCTCTCCTGCTTGAAGCGGATCATCATAATCGATGCCCGCGTCCGGCTCCACACGAAACTTAAATTCACCCTCCCACTGAAGTTGGGTGCAGACAAGGTTGCGATACGTCCATTCTACGGTGCGCTGATATTCGCCCATCGCAAACCATTGCCCGCGCATACAATAGCGAAACGGCGCACGGAGAAACGGCTTTCGCTTGAAGACAAGGGTGGGAGTGCCGCCGTCCGGGTCGGCTTCAAGCCAGGTCAGCCAGCGGTGAGTCGGGTGTCCGCCAAAGTATTCAGAGAGAGGAGAGGGGGTTTCAATAAAGCCGCGCTTTGCCACGCGCATGAGTTCGGTGCAAGCGGCGGTGGGATCAATGACGTGTTCCAGCACGGCACGGCAGTAGGCGAAATCGAACTCCTTATCCTCAAATGGCAAGTCTTCCGCAAAGCACTGCACAATTTTTCGGCGTCCTTTGTTGTCTTCGGCGGCGCGTCCACTGCGATGAATCCCGTCGTCGGGAAAGGCATCGGTGACAACATTTGCACGAGAAAACGAAGCGTCTCCGCCCCCCACGTCAATCACGCGATCCGTCGGCTTGATTGCAAGCAACGAGGTCATCAATTTATCGCTGAGAGAGGGATAATTGCGCCCTGCAAAATTGGTGATTGGGATTAGATACTGCCCGTCTGTCCACTCCAGTTCGATCAAGTCGTTCCACTGGAGGTCGTTGGGAGCAATGTCGGGTTGTGGGCGGGTGCGGGCAAGTGCGGTCATATCAAATAGTCTCCTGTTATCCGTGTTATCGGGACTTCGCGAAAACTTTTACAGGTAAATTTTCCGGTAGGGTATCCTATGGTTATGAACGTAAGATTATTGCCGGATCATCTGATTACGCTTTTTGGAAACTACTACCTCGGTGGAGTGAGAGGCGAAGACTTTGTCGCGTGGGCGGTGGACAGATTGCTGGAAGGGGAAGACACGCCGTATCTCTGTGTCCTTGCTGGAGAATCCTCTTCGATCCTGACAACAGACGCAGAGGCACTTTTCCGAACGGCTCTGGAAGAAATGAACCTCCCGTCTCTCGATGATCTAAAACTTCATTTTTTGGTACGCCGGATTTCAGAGGAGTTCCTGGCGGATCAAATTTCTGCGATTGATGCGTGTAATCAAATTGACACACTCTCATTCCGTTTCCATGAGTCTATCGATTACAACGAAACCGGGTGGGAGGAATGGGAGGCACTTGCGGAAGGTCTCAGCCAACTTTCCGAACCCTTCCCTTATTCACTTCCCGATCCCTCTGAAATGACATTAGAAAACTTTCCTGATTATGCAAAAGCAACGGCACGGAAATTCTTGGCTCGGTTGTATCCGAGGGCGGATTGGGCAGAACAGTTCAAGGAAATAGCGGCATCCGGTGAGGACAAATTACTCGACGAGGAGACGCAATCGCTGACAGAATGGGAACAGAAGAACTGGAAATGGTAGCACGTTTCGAGATTTACCTGACCCAACTCGATCCGGTACAGGGAAGCGAAATCAGGAAAACACGCCCTTGTGTTGTGATCTCTCCCGACGAAATGAATCAGTACCTCGCTACCGTCTTGATTTCCCCTATGACGACAAAGGGGAAATCTTATGTCACTCGTATCCCCTGCACTTTCGATAACAAAAACGGACATATTGTGCTGGATCAAATCAGAACGGTAGACAAAATCCGCCTCGTTAAACGCCTCGGATCTCTCAGCGATACCGAACAAGAGGAAGTGCTTACTACGCTCAGTCAACTTTTTGCTCGATGATTGTGCTTTCCTTCGTCTCTGGTTTTGGTTAAAGGACTAATTCGAGGCACTGCTACAACACAACCACCGCAGTGAGGAAGGACGCGAAGAGAATTCTCTTCGCGTCCTTCCTCACTGCGGTGGTTGTGTTGTAGCAGTGCCTCGAATTAGTCCTTTAACCAAAACCAGAGACGAAGGAAAGCACAATCATCGAGCAAAAAGTTGACTGAGCGTAGTAAGCACTTCCTCTTGTTCGGTATCGCTGAGAGATCCGAGGCGTTTAACGAGGCGGATTTTGTCTACCGTTCTGATTTGATCCAGCACAATATGTCCGTTTTTGTTATCGAAAGTGCAGGGGATACGAGTGACATAAGATTTCCCCTTTGTCGTCATAGGGGAAATCAAGACGGTAGCGAGGTACTGATTCATTTCGTCGGGAGAGATCACAACACAAGGGCGTGTTTTCCTGATTTCGCTTCCCTGTACCGGATCGAGTTGGGTCAGGTAAATCTCGAAACGTGCTACCATTTCCAGTTCTTCTGTTCCCATTCTGTCAGCGATTGCGTCTCCTCGTCGAGTAATTTGTCCTCACCGGATGCCGCTATTTCCTTGAACTGTTCTGCCCAATCCGCCCTCGGATACAACCGAGCCAAGAATTTCCGTGCCGTTGCTTTTGCATAATCAGGAAAGTTTTCTAATGTCATTTCAGAGGGATCGGGAAGTGAATAAGGGAAGGGTTCGGAAAGTTGGCTGAGACCTTCCGCAAGTGCCTCCCATTCCTCCCACCCGGTTTCGTTGTAATCGATAGACTCATGGAAACGGAATGAGAGTGTGTCAATTTGATTACACGCATCAATCGCAGAAATTTGATCCGCCAGGAACTCCTCTGAAATCCGGCGTACCAAAAAATGAAGTTTTAGATCATCGAGAGACGGGAGGTTCATTTCTTCCAGAGCCGTTCGGAAAAGTGCCTCTGCGTCTGTTGTCAGGATCGAAGAGGATTCTCCAGCAAGGACACAGAGATACGGCGTGTCTTCCCCTTCCAGCAATCTGTCCACCGCCCACGCGACAAAGTCTTCGCCTCTCACTCCACCGAGGTAGTAGTTTCCAAAAAGCGTAATCAGATGATCCGGCAATAATCTTACGTTCATAACCATAGGATACCCTACCGGAAAATTTACCTGTAAAAGTTTTCGCGAAGTCCCGATAACACGGATAACAGGAGACTATTTGATATGACCGCACTTGCCCGCACCCGCCCACAACCCGACATTGCTCCCAACGACCTCCAGTGGAACGACTTGATCGAACTGGAGTGGACAGACGGGCAGTATCTAATCCCAATCACCAATTTTGCAGGGCGCAATTATCCCTCTCTCAGCGATAAATTGATGACCTCGTTGCTTGCAATCAAGCCGACGGATCGCGTGATTGACGTGGGGGGCGGAGACGCTTCGTTTTCTCGTGCAAATGTTGTCACCGATGCCTTTCCCGACGACGGGATTCATCGCAGTGGACGCGCCGCCGAAGACAACAAAGGACGCCGAAAAATTGTGCAGTGCTTTGCGGAAGACTTGCCATTTGAGGATAAGGAGTTCGATTTCGCCTACTGCCGTGCCGTGCTGGAACACGTCATTGATCCCACCGCCGCTTGCACCGAACTCATGCGCGTGGCAAAGCGCGGCTTTATTGAAACCCCCTCTCCTCTCTCTGAATACTTTGGCGGACACCCGACTCACCGCTGGCTGACCTGGCTTGAAGCCGACCCGGACGGCGGCACTCCCACCCTTGTCTTCAAGCGAAAGCCGTTTCTCCGTGCGCCGTTTCGCTATTGTATGCGCGGGCAATGGTTTGCGATGGGCGAATATCAGCGCACCGTAGAATGGACGTATCGCAACCTTGTCTGCACCCAACTTCAGTGGGAGGGTGAATTTAAGTTTCGTGTGGAGCCGGACGCGGGCATCGATTATGATGATCCGCTTCAAGCAGGAGAGCTGCACCTCGATGCGGCAGTGAACGGATTGCGATGGGGCGGCGTTCCCACCTCGATCATCATGGCGGACGCAGAACGTGCCTGTGAACTGACCCCCGAAAACCCTATTGCACACAATGCCTACGGGTGCGCTCTCTGGCAGGACGGGCGGCGCGAAAAAGCCCTTTCTGAGTTTGCAAAGGCAGCTCAAATCGAACCGGAGAACACGACTTTTCGACAGAATGCACGGCTCTCGGTTCGTGATGAAAATGCACAGCTCAACCTTGCTTTGATGCCACCAACGGTAGAAGACACCACCGATATTGAAAGCAATTTCGCGGGAAAAGTCTTTTACGCGCACACGGGCTATGATGACCGACTCGCCGCCGACATTGGCGTGAAAGAGGGAGACCGGGTGCTGGATGTGGGGGGCGGACAACGCCCTCTTAAACGCGCCGATGTCTCTATTGACTTCGATGTGTTCGAGGGAGTGCATCGGCAGGGCTTGACGATTTCACGCGAAAAGCCGCTTGTCTGTGGCGACGTACAAAGCCTTCCTTTCACCTCAAAATCGTTTGATGTGGTGTGTTGCCGCATGGTACTGGAACACGTCATTGACCCGGCGAGTGCCTTAAGAGAACTGCAACGAGTGGGCAAGCGCGGCTTTATCGAGACGCCGAACGTGCTATGGGAATCTTTTTATGGACACCCGACACATCGCTGGCTTATCTCCTTCGAGGCGAAAACCAACACCGTTGTTTTTCAACGCAAGCCGTTTGACCGGATTCCGTTTGCCTGTGGCATCGTGCCTTACCTTTATACCAACGCTGAGGTACAGCGTGCTTTCGAGGTTTCCTATCGCAACCTGACAACGGTACAGGCGACGTGGGACGAAAACACGCCGCTCAATGTGCGCGTGGAAGACGATGAAAACTGCCCCTATGATTATCTCGGCAGACCCGAAGACGCGACTCGCGGCTCGATGAATTACGCTCGTGATCTGATGGGCGGCGGGCTGGCGATGGTCGCTGTTGCAGAAGCGGAAGACGCCATTCGGAACGCCCCCACGCCCCCACTTTACGACGCGGCACTGCGCCTCCGTTTGGAGATTGCGCGGCTCCTGGGCGACTCCGCAAAAGTGGCGGAAGTTCAGCAACGCTTGCGTCGGGGATTTGCCGTTGTCTCCGGGGGGCTTCTGGAGCAAAAAGAGAGCGCACCAATCACTGACAATTCGTTGCCAATTGTCTGGAACGCCCCCTTGCTCGATCCTTCGGGGTATGCGGATGAGGCACGACATTTTCTCTTTGCCCTCGCCTCACAAGATGCAAACGGACTGGCTCCTGCCTCTCGTGAAATCCGGTGGAGTGAGAAAATCGCCCCACTCCCCCCTGACCGAAAGCGGATTTTGCAAGCGGCACTCGCCCGTCCCGCTCCCCTCAAGCCGCTTTCGATCTGGCACATTCTCGCGCCGCATTTCCAGAACGATCCCCTTTCCCGTGCAAATGTGGGGCGCACGATGTTTGAGACAGACCGCCTTCCCGAAGGGTGGGCAGCCGCTTGCAACCGGATGGATGCCGTCTGGGTTCCCGGCGAATTTAACCGGGAAACGTTCGCTCGTGCAGGCGTCGAGCGGGACAAATTGCGGATCGTGCCGGGTGCGATTGATCTGTCACCCTATCGCCGAGACCTGAAGCCTCTCTCCATTGACGGCGCAAACGGCTACTCTTTCCTTTCGCTCTTCGACTGGACACTTCGCAAAGGCTGGGACGTGCTGATAAAGGCTTACGTAGAGGAATTTCGGACTGATGAAGACGTGACTTTGATCCTGAAAACGCACTCTTCGATGGGCTACACCACCGATCAAATTTTTGCACAGGTCTCGGATTATCTCACGAAAACACTGAACCTCGACCCGGAAACTTGCCCGGACATCATTTTTCAGGACGCAGCTCTTTCAGATGCACAGATGCCGCACCTTTACCGTGCCGCCGATTGCTACGTCTCTCCTACTCGCGGCGAAGGTTGGGGACGCCCCCTCATGGAAGCAATGGCGATGGCTCTCCCCGTGATCGCTACAAATTGGAGCGGACAGACAGCGTTTCTCAACGAGGAAAACAGCCTTCTTCTGGACTATACTCTGGTGGAGGTCTCCGAAACTGCGGCAATTGAAACGCCGACCTATCGGGGTCACTTCTGGGCGGAACCGAGCGTGGGACACCTGCGCCAGCTGATGCGCCGCGCCTTTTCAGACCGAAACACCCTGTTGGGACTCGGCGAAAAAGGACGCGCTCACCTTAAAGCAAACTTTACCTACCCGCACGTCACCCGCATTTTAGAAGCGGAGATCAAAAGGTTGCTGTAGAGGAAGGGTTAAGGATTAAGGCTTATTGTCTTCACTCCCTCCCCTTATGCAAGGAGAGGGTTGAGGTGGGGTTTGTCAATGGTTAATCAGCGATTTGATGGATTTCAACGGTCTAGTTTATCCTTGCGCTAAGCACCTTCGGTGAGGGCGTCCTTCGGACGCGATGCGGTAGGAGAAAGCAAATACCAACCCCCTCCTAACCTCCCCCCTTCCGTAAGGAGGAGGAAAAAAGACTGAACGGTTTTTGCACCTACTCCCCTCTTCCGGATTTTGGGGAGGGCTGAGTGGGCGAGATCAGGGTGGGGGCTTCACTCTTTACAGAATGAGTAATCAGGTGCGTAACAGAAAACTCTTATCATGCGAATTTTAATCGGACATACAAACCAGATTCCCGAACTGAATCAGTACCGTGCGTTGCCGGGGCGTGAGAACAAGTTCGACGACGTTCTCGCGTTTGGGAATGGCTACGCGCAGGTTCTCTACACCGAAGGAATGACGTGGGAAGAACTACTCGCGCAGTGTCCGCCCGGTTGGAAGCCTGATGTTTATGTTCACTGGAGTCCTGAGTACAACTTGACGCCGCCCGGTCTCGAAAACGCTGAATGTTACACGATTGGGGTTTTTGGCGATTGGAACCTGGGTGGGCTGGCATTGCGAAATGCGGGAGATGTGTTCGACTTACTGGTGGCGGATAAAGAGGGGTGCAAAGCCCTGAACGCGGCAGGTTTTACAAACACAATGAGTGCTTTGCTGTGGGGATATGATCCAGCGATTCATCGAAAACTGCCCGACTTCACCCCGGAGCAAAAAGACATTGACCTATTGATGATCGGGAATTTTAATCATGCGGTGCAGTCGGAGCGTTCTCGCTGGCTCGCGCGGGTGGCGAAACTGTCACAAAAATACCACGTCGTTTTGACTTCCGGCGTGATCGGTGACGCTTACACCGAGGCGATGAACCGGGCGAAGATCGTCTTCAACCGGAGCGTGGCGGGTGGCGTCAACATGAGGGTTTATGAAACGCTGGCGTGCAATTCCCTACTTCTCTACGAGCGTGGCAACCCGGAAATCGAGACGCTGTTCACGGACAAAGAACACCTCGTCCTTTATGGTGAGGACGATTTCGAGGCGATTGTAGATCATTATCTCAACCCCCAGAACGCCCCTGAACGCGAACAGATTACAAACGCCGGACACAGAGCCGTCGCGCCCTATTCCTACGCGCATCAACTCAGCCGCTTTTTCTCCGAGATCGAACCGCTTGTCATGGCGCACAAGCGTGCCCGTAATGCCGTTCACTCTCGTGCGATCCTTCACGATGAAGAGGGAGAGTTGCGTCTGCTGACCCTGCAAACTTACCTTTCATCGCCGCACTCTTTTGCGCGTGTCGAGGCGAACCTTTACGCCGCGAAGTTGACTGACGCGCCCTCTTCTGGGACTGCGACAAAGACCGCGAAAACCGATGTTCTCGCCCTGCGCTCGGTGCTGGCAAGCAAAGAAGGTCACGCGATGCAATCGCCTTACCGCGACTCGTGTTTCCATTCCGCCGTCACGCTGTGCCAGAAAGTTTTACTCGCGGAACCCGACCATATTGCCACTCTGATCAATCTTGCCGGACTTCAACTTGCCCTCAACCGCACCGAGGAAGGAGAGAACGCTCTTCTCACGGCACTCAGTTCGCTTGAGTCGCCTCCTCTGACCTCGCATCAACTGCGCGGGTTGGTTTTTTCCTCCTCTTACGGCTCCTTCGATGTGGAGCGGGAGCGCATCTGGCTCGATCACGCGCCGGGTTCGCCTGAGTGGACAGAGGAGACTCGCATCTTACTGACGCATCGAGTCTCTGTTGCGCTCGGCGAAATTGCGTCCTCACGTCAGGACTTCGAGACCTCCTGCGCCTTTCTCGAAAAAGCCCTGAGTTATCGCCCGCACTCCGGGGAAACCGCTTACGGTTATGCCTGTTCCCTTCGCACATCAGGTAAACCCGAAAAAGCACTGATCGCCTACGCACTCGCCATTGAAAACAGTCCATTCCATTTCGATGCTTGGCAGGACAGGGCGGCTCTTTTGCTGGAAATGGAATGCGTTGAGGAAGCGTCGCAGTCGCTCGACGAGTTTCTAGTCATTCTTGCTGCATGTCCCGTTTATGCCGAAGCAAACGCTTACTTCAAGGAACTCCGCGAGAAAATTGCACCTGCCGCGCAACGACAAGCCGCCACGCAGTCTTCACAAATCACTCGTTTGATCGCGCTCCCCGATTGGAACGAACCCGCACAATGGCAACCTCTTTTGCAGAGTTATGTCGGTCACTACTCTGTGAATGATCCCGTCATTCTGCTCCTGCCGATCCCGCCCGACCAATATCCCGACCCCGCCCCGATTGTTCAGCGTATGTCTGACTTTCTCACGGAAACACTCGGTGTCTCGCTCGAAAAAATTCCTAAAGTCACGCTCCTCACCGAACCGATAGAAAGTATGATCCGCGCTCACGCCCTGCCAATTGTAGATGCCGTCCTCGCGGTGAACGGTGCGGCAGACGCAGAGTTCGCTCAATTTTTAGGGGTTCCACTCTTGCAAACACACAGGAAAGTGTTGAGTATTAAGTGTTGAGATAAAGATTTACTCGTTTTTGCATTTGCATTTTAATCCCTATCTCTGTGTTAATCTGTGGATAAAACTCTTGCATTTCTCTGTGCTTCTGTGTCTCTAGCGTGGCGGGTGGTTAATCTGAATTATTCTTAGAAAAGGTTTTATACGATGCTGAATGTCGCTGTTGTCGGGTGTGGACGCTGGGGAATGAATTATGTGCGCCTGTTGCATGAGTTGCCACAGGCGCGACTTGTGGTCTCGTGTGACACTGACCCTCTCCGCCTGAAAATGGTACAGGAGCGGTTTCCTCTGCTCTCGGTAACGGACTCACTTGATGAGGTGCTGAGCAATCGCTGGATTGACGCCGTAATTGTGGCGACACCCGCTTCCACTCATTATGAGGTGGCGAAACGAGTCTTGCTTGCGGGTAAGCACGTCATGGTGGAAAAGCCGATGACAACCGACTCGGCGCAAGCGGAAGAACTTACCTTTCTTGCGGAAGAGAAGAAACTAACATTGATGGTAGGGCTGACTTTTTTCTACAATTCAGGGCTGTACAAAACCCGCGAAATCATGGAAGACCCGAAGTTTGGCGACCTGTATTATCTTCATTTGACGCGCACGAATTTCGGCTCTGTCCGCAATGATGTCGGCGTGACCTGGGATTTAGCCGCGCACGATCTGGCGATTTGTGAGTTTTTGCTGGGGCGGCAACCGGAGTGGGTGCAGGCGAACGGCGCAACTGTCCTCAATCACAAATTAGAGGATGTGGTTTTTATCACGCTGGGATATCTCGGTGGCGTGATGGCGAATATCCATGTCTCGTGGGTTTGCCCGAATAAAGTGCGCGAAGTGGTGGCAGTAGGAAGCGGGCGGCGCGTAGTTTTCGATGACGCACACCCAACCGAGCGCGTCCGCATTTACGAAAAGGGCATCGCCAGTGCGAAAGAGGAAGCGGAAAGTTTCGGGCAGTTCCGGTTGCTGGTGCGTGACGGCGATATTATCAGCCCCCGCGTGGAGCCAACGGAGCCGCTTCGAGTAGAAGTCGAGCATTTCCTCACCTGTGTTGCCGAAGGGAAAACGCCGCTCACAGACGGCAATGTCGGCTTACAAAACGTGAGGGTACTGGAAGCGATTGACCGCTCTCTTCAACAGAACGGCATCCGTGTTCCCGTCGCTACCCTCTCAAAAACAGAGACACGCCTCCCTGTCGCTGCCTGAGAGACAGAAGAGAGTTTTATCCACAGATTAACACCGATGGACACAGATTAAAATGCAGAGAAAGAAAATCAATAAGAAGAGATGGGAATCTTTGCCTCAACACTTGACTATGACACTTCCCTTTGTCTTTCTCTGTGCCTCTGTATCTCTAGCGTAGCGGGTGGTTGTGACTAAGTTTGGTTAAAATGGATTGATCGAGGGCAAGTTATGGTTCATGAATTGGCACTGGTGGAAACGGAATGTATCGGGTCAGGAACGCGGGTCTGGGCGTTCGCTCACGTCTGCGCCGGGGCGAGAATTGGCAAGAACTGTAATCTTGGAGATCACAGCTATGTCGAGCACGGTGCGACTCTGGGGGACGGCGTAACCCTGAAAAATGGAGTTTGTGTGTGGGAGGGTGTGACGCTTGAGGACGGGGTTTTCGTGGGTCCGAACGCGGTGTTCACGAATGATTTAACGCCTCGCTCACCCCGCCTGCCCTCCGCAAAACTCCGTTATTCAAGCAAAAACTGGCTTGTCCCTACTCGTGTTCGTGAGGGGGCTTCGATTGGTGCGAACGCGACGATCATTTGCGGCGTGACGGTGGGCGAATACGCTTTTATTGGGGCGGGGGCTGTGGTGACAAAGGATGTAGCACCTCATGCGCTCGTCATTGGGGTTCCTGCAAAACAGGTTGGATGGGTCTGCTTTTGCGGGCGGAAACTGGCGGAACAGAACGGCGGGTTCTGGTGCGAAGACTGTGGAGAGATGGAAGAAAAGTGTTAAGTGTTGAGTTGAAATTAGTCAGCGGGTGCTGGAAAGTAACCGTCTTTGGTGAAGATTCTCCATTTTGACACTCAAAACGAGTGGTGTGTCCGCAGGACACGGGGCGGCACGCCTCCGAGCGCGGAATTCATTCCTGCGATAAATGCACCAACTATTCCCCTAACACACTATCGCTACTTACACCTACTTCTCAATACTTAACACTTTCTTTTTAACTTTTTCAAGGACAACACACGGATGAAGATTCCTTTAGTAGACTTAAAAGCGCAATACAGGGCGCATGAAGACGAGTTCCAGGCGGCAGTCACGGGAGTGATGGAGCGCGGCGATTTTATTCTCGGTGAAGAAGTTTCGCGGTTCGAGGAAGAGTTTGCAGAGTTCTGTGGGGCGAAGTACGCCGTCGGACTCGCAACCGGAACCGATGCGCTTTTTCTAGGATTTACGGCTCTTGGCATTGGGGCGGGTGACGAGGTGATTACGGCGGCAAACTCATTTATTGCCTCTGCCACCGGGATTTCGCTTTGCGGTGCCACCCCTGTTTTTGCAGACATCAATCCGCGCACCTACAATCTCGATCCCCGCGCCGTCGAAGCGAAAATTACCTCTCGAACAAAGGCGATTTTGCCTGTTCATCTTTACGGGCAGTCCGCCGATATGGACGCTTTACTTGATATTGCCGAGCGGCACAACCTCAAGGTGGTCGAAGATGCAAGCCAGGCACACGGAGCCGAGTACAAGGGAAGACGGGTCGGCTCGATAGGTCATGTCGCGGCGTTTTCGTTTTATCCCGGCAAAAATCTGGGAGCGTTCGGGGATGGCGGGGCGGCAACGACAAACGATCCTGAAATCGCCGAAAAACTCAAGATGCTGAGAAATTACGGGCAAAGCAAAAAATATCATCATGATTTTATCGCCTTTAATTCCCGTCTCGACACAATGCAAGCGGCGGTTTTGCG
>JACMPS010000101.1 GCA_014377395.1 Chthonomonadaceae bacterium | reverse complement strand
TGTCACTTCCGCCCCCTACTCCCAGACTCCCTCTCATGCTCCACAGAAGAACGACGACTGCGACGACCGCAAGACCGGTGACGAGCGGCATTTTTTTATTGTCCATTTCAGGTGATCTCCTCATCCAAGTTATGCTCTTAGCGAGCGTCCAATTTGAGTGTTCTACGTTGAATTCAAGGATGATGCGGCAAGAGAATTTCCATCGGCATCAGCGAGAACACTCAATTCCAGTTAAGGCGTGATAGGCTTTTTGTTGCCTTTTTTGTTGTCCGGGGAGGGAGCGGCTGACTTGCCGCCTCCACCTCCGCCACCGGGTCCCATTGGTGCTCCACCGACAGGAGGCTCGGACATCTGAAACATAATGTAGGCTCCGATACCGATTACCAGAATCAAGGCAATGATGATCGTCGGAAGACTTACTTTTTTCATCGTTTTCTTTCAGGGTTTTGCGAAAGACCGGATACGTTCACGATAGAAAGTAGCGTTTTTCGTGTCCCCTATACGGGTGTAAAGTTTTTCTGCGGCCCGAAGAGCGCGAAGATTCTGCCTTTGCAACTGAAGAATTTTCTGGAGTAAAGGCAAGGCATCTTCATATTTCTCGGCTTCGATGTCGAGTTCCGCCAGTTGCAGAGCGACTTCTATGTTCTCAGGCGAGACCCTCAACATTTTCTGGAGTGCTTCGGCGCGAGTGGTATAATCGCTAATTCGCTTGAACTCCTGCGACATGAGTGTAGCGTTTTTCGCGTCTCCAGTTTTACGATAAGCAGAAGCTAGGTTGAACGCCGTTGTTCCGTCGTGCAACCCTAAATCCCATGCTTTTTTCAGGGCTTTTTGCGCTTCGAGTGCGTCACCTTTCAGGGAAGATAATCTTCCTAATTCCGCGAACGCATCCGCCCTTTTAGGATCGAGTTCGGTTGCTTTCCGGAAGGCAGTTATCGCTTGTATCAGCGTGTCCGGCGAAGGGTCACGTCTCGAAAAAGACCACCCAAGCAGGTAGTAAGCCGTTGCATATCTGTCATTTCGTGCGATGACTTTTCGGGAAGTCACTTCCGCCCCGGCAAAATCCCCGGCATCTAATTGAGCCTGAGCCAGTGAAAGCGCGATTTTGTCGTCTTGTGGCGACAAAAGCGCGGCTTTGCTGAGTTCGGAAACCGAACCGCGTGCATCCATCTGATTACCCAGTTGAATTCCAAGCAACGCATGAGCCGCCGAGTCGGAGGGGTCTTGCTCAATTGCTTTCTTCGCCGCTTCCAGAGCCGGAACCGTCTGCCCCGTCAGTGAATAACTTTCCGCCAGACGACGATAAAGTTGTTTCGTACTTGGAGCGATCTTTTCCAGACCCTGCAACAAACTGAGTGCCTCTTCAGGATGGCCACTCGTCACGTAAAATTCGGAAAGCAACAGGTAAGGCTCCGGGCGCTGAGGAGATTCTTTGAGGGCTTCCCGCCATTCACGCTCTGCTTCCTCAAACTTCCGGGCGTTGAGTGCATTGATCCCCTGTTCAATGTGTTTATCATCCTGCCCCCTGTGTCCAAACCGCACGTTGATAAAAACGGCGATGAGAATGAGCAGCGCAAATCCTATGAAGATCAGGGGCAGCCGGTTGGATCGCACCTGTGTTTCACGGACGATTTCGGACATCGAAAAGCCGTTCCTTTCTCGCAAATTTCAGAGGAGAGACTTCTCTCTTAAGAGATTAAACACGATGACGATTTCTGAAAGTGAGAGTTGACATTTTTGGTTAGGTGGATTGGCTCTTCTGCTTCAGGTCAACCCCTCCATCCCATTGACTTCAGGGATTGAATGCAAATCATTTTTCGCAGAGATGGGTTGATTATCTATTAAGTTCGCAGTTGTCTCTTATTTTTCCTGCTTTCATTTGTTTTTTTCTCTGATAGTTTTCTAAAAACGTCGAAGTTAATTTCGGAGAGGTTAACTTTCTCGATTCGCCTCTCATTTATTTCCTGTCTAATAGAACACGTTGCCTGAGACTATTTATCTCCTCGAACATACCCTTTTTTGCCCACTATGCGCTCTTATTGCTTCAAAACAATCCTCTTTTATTACTATTTCGCTAAATTTCTGCGATAAGTATCTTTTTTGAGACCAATCACTGCGTCTTTCAGGCCCAACATCGAATAATCCTTAATCACGCGCTCCAATACCTGCCGATCCCCTAAACCAA
The DNA here is from genome assembly GCA_014377395.1 of Chthonomonadaceae bacterium. Classification (GTDB taxonomy): domain Bacteria; phylum Armatimonadota; class Chthonomonadetes; order Chthonomonadales; family Chthonomonadaceae; genus JACMPS01. The sequence continues at coordinate 837 of JACMPS010000101.1, read as the reverse complement.
CATAGGGACTTTTCGACTCAATTTTGTTTTGTGCAAAGCCCGCAGTGGTTTCGGTCAAACCGTCCTGTAGCTCCGACCAAACTCCTCCCAGTGCGATATTCCCCTTGATCACAGTTCCTTTTGGCAGAGCTGGTTCATTCGTTGGCGTCGTAACGAGTTCGGGGTAGCGGACACTGTATGGGGGCTTGTCGAAATTAACGGCGGCTAACTTCTCGTACATTTGCCAGTCGCCACCCCTTTTGATGTGATCCTTTGCCCAACCGATGCCTCGTGCGTCCACATGAACCGAGGGGCTACACTCGATAAAGCAGTTGTTCAGCACGAAATTGTCGCGTCCGCCTCCTATCATCACCGCTCTTCCCGCTTTGTAGAAAACGTTTTGCAGAACGGTTGAACCACTTGCGGCGTCATCCAGATAAACGCCCATTGCATCAGTGAAGCCCTCTCCTTTAAAGCCGCCGAGGTGATGAAAATAGTTCCCGGAAATTTTGTTGCCGCGCATCGTCCAGTCACGCCCCATATAGAACGCACCCACATCGCCCGTGTCTTTGCAGACGTGATGAACCTCATTTCGCAAAACCGAGTGCTGGTTTCCGCTCAACAAAATCGCCGTGTGAGGTCCGTCGTAAATCAGGTTGTTCAGCACTTTTTGTCCCACGCCGTTCACTCCAATTGCAGGACGATAGCACCGTACCCATTTTGAGTAATCGTGAATCAAATTGTTTTCCGCAACGCTACCCCCCTCTTCGAGCGTGATGTGATCTCCGCCATCCAGCGTGATTCCGCCCTGTCCCATATCGTACAGGTCGCAGGATTGAACGCGATTTTCTTTGCCGC
>JACMPS010000100.1 GCA_014377395.1 Chthonomonadaceae bacterium | reverse complement strand
TTATTGCTTTTGTTGCGCTGTTCAGTCCTCTCATTGAGCGGGTTCCTCTTTCCGCGCTTGCCGGATTGCTGGTTTTCGTGGGAATTCGACTGATTAATTTCAAAGACATTCGTGAACTCGTGCATCATCGTGAGGCAGTGATTTATTTTGTCACGCTCCTGGGTGTCGCCTTCTGGAATCTGCTTGCCGGGGTAGGACTGGGGATTGCCCTCTCCGTGATGATGTTGTTGAAAAAACTGGCGCGTACCGTGATCCAGGTCGAGCAGAAAAATGATCGCTGGCACGTTCGCATTGAGGGCAGTCTGACCTTTATTTCCGTGCCTGAACTAACGGTGGCACTTGCAAAAATTCCGGCAGGCACTTCCGTTGACGTTGACCTCATGGCAGAGTATCTGGATCACGGGGCGTTTGAAGCGTTGCACGGCTGGCGCGTGACCCATGAGAAGATGGGGGGCAAGGTTGACATTGACGAAAAGCACGAGGTCTGGTACGAAAACGCAGTGCAGGGCAAGCCTTCCAAAGCAAAATCCGTAGGTGCCGGGCGGCTCGGCGTCGCACTGAAAACAATCTTGCAGGGCAAGGGAAAGCGCGATATGCGTGATCTGGCGGCGGGAGTCGCTGAGTTCAACGCAACCGCACCTACTATAGCACGTCCCCTTTTTGAGAAACTCGCACGAGACGGGCAACATCCGACTGTTCTCTTTATCGGTTGTTGTGACTCGCGCATGGTGCCTCATCTGATCACGAATACGGAACCGGGCGATATGTTCAAACTGCGAAATATCGGCAACATGGTTCCGCCTTACGAAGAGATTATCGCCGGAAAAACGGATAATTCCGTGCTGGCGACGTTGGAGTATGCGCTGGAAATTCTGCATATCGAGAACATCATTGTTTGTGGACATTCCGAATGTGGAGCGATGCAAGCCCTGCTCGATAACCCCACGGCAACAAGCGATAAGCCGGGATTAGGCGCGTGGCTAAAGCACGGAGAGAGAACACTGAGGCGATTTCAGAACGCGGTTGTGTTGGACAGCCGCGAACCCGCTTCTACTCTGCTGGCACAAACAAACGTGATACAGCAACTCGATAACTTGCAGGAATACCCGCTTGTACGACAACGACTGGAAGACGGACGACTTCACCTGTGGGGTTGGTTTTTCAATATCGCAGAGGCGCAGTTGATGACCTATTCGCTGGAAACACGGAGTTTCGTGAAGATCGATTCGGAGGTTGCACAAACGATGGTTGCCACTCGAACACGGGCTTTACCACAATCCGAGGCGGTAGGCGCGGGTACTGCTTAGAAGAGATGGATTTTGTTCCTTCCCCTGATGCAAGGGGGAGGATAGGAGGGGGTTCTGAGCATTGATAGGGAGTCCGTGGAATAAATTCCCCGGCTACAAAAGCGCGAAGTCCACCTGCGTGGACTCAATGCAAAAGCAACTGCTATGCTCCACGTTTCAATATTGGATAATTTGGAAACGGCGAAATAAATTCGCCGAGGGTCTTTAGCGCAAGGATAACCAGACCGTTGAAATTCATTAATCGTTGGTACGATCAATCGTTGACAAACGATTAAAGGTAAGGCATTGGCTCGGCAAGGACTCCGTAGAAACTGGTCAGGTTTGCCCCTTCGACAAAAACCGGAACGGTTTTGCCAATTAACGAATCGAGAGAACGAGTTCCGCCTTCGGGAACAGTGAAGTGGGTCATTTTCAGGGTGCGGGTGTAGCCGGAAAGCCGATTGTCGTCCTTCTGGGAACGTCCTTCAACCAGCACTTCGACGACGTTTCCAATCTGTGCTTTGTTCTTCGAGATCGTGATGCTGTTCTGCAACTCGACAAGGCGGTTCAGACGATCCACTTTAACGGGTTTCGGCACTTGATTTGTTTTGAGTGCGGCTTTGGTATTTGTGCGTGGACTGTAGGCGAACATAAATGCAGAATCAAACTGAGTTTCTTCGACAAACCGCATTGTGTTTTGATATTGATCGTCGGTTTCGCCGGGATAGCCGAGCATGATGTCGGTAGAAATGGCGATGCCGGAGACCTGCGCCCGCAGTTTCTCCACAATGGTGCGGAAGTCTGCGACGGTGTAGCCCCGGTGCATTTCCGCAAGCAGTTCGTCATCAGCAACTTGGAGCGGGAGATGTACCTGTTCGCAAACTTTGTCCAGTTTCGCAATCGTCTCGATGAGTTCATCGGTGAAATCGCGAGGGTAAGGAGAGGTGAAGCGGATGCGTTGTATACCGCGAATTTGACTGATCTCTTCGAGCAGTCGGGCAAACGGAACCCGACCTTCCGGCAAATTTTTACCGTAGGAATTGACCGTTTGACCAAGAAGGCAAACTTCCTTTGTACCGTTGCGTGCCATGCCCTCGATTTCCGCAAGGATGTCAACGGTAGGGCGCGAACGTTCGCGCCCTCGCGTCAACGGCACAATGCAAAAGGTGCAGAATTTGTCACAGCCGTACATAATCGGGACGTGCGCTTTAAGACTTGCGGCGCGTTCCGTTTTACGAGCGGGGATTTCGGAGACGATCACGCCTCTGCGGGGAGGAAGCGTGAGCGAAGTCAGGGGAACGAGATTGCCGGAGGATTTACGGGGAAGAGCCGTGAGAATACTGGAGGGAGAACCCGTGTCGGCGTCCTTGATTTGAGCGATCATTTCGGGAATGGCGGCGATATTTCCCGTCCCAACAATCAGGTTAACATGGGGAGCGCGTCGTTGAATTTCGGTGTATTCCGACTGCGCCATACACCCGCAGACCCCTACAATAAGATCAGGCTTGACCAACTTGAGATCACGTAGCCGCCCCAACTCACTCCAGACTTTTTCTTCGGGCTTCTGGCGCACGGAGCAGGTGTTCAGCATCACGATGTCGGCACTTGCATAGTCGCCGACAGCCGTGTAGCCCAGTTCTTCAAGATAAAGGCTGATTTGCTCCGAGTCTTCTTCGTTCATCTGACAACCCCAGGTCGCCACATGGTAGTATTTTGGAGCCGCTTCCGGGGCGGAGACGGGAAGAGGTGAGAAATCAAGATCGGGTGCGCCGGGAGCGTTTGTTCGACGGGCGGCGTCCGTATGTGCGGGTTTTAGTTCGGTTTCAAGCATTGAATTTTGGTACTTTCGGGCAAACGGGCATACGTCAGGATAAGACGAAATAAGTTTGTTGGCGACTTGCCACGCCAACAGATTGAATTTGATTTTGGAAGATAGCAAAAGCACTGCTCTGAAGACGTTTTTGCTCAGAGCGAAATATGACAGGTGTAGTGTCCGAGTTTTAGCCAATTCAGGGGCGGAACGCCTCTAGCGCGGAATTTATTCCTGCGGAAAATATGCTACGGCTCTTCAACACCTTTTGAGTCCACGCAGGTGGACTTCGCGCTTTTGTAGCCGGGAAATTCATTCTCCGGACTCTCATTTCTCTTAAAATAGGCTTCGTTTTGTGCGCTTTGGGCGAGTACGTTTTGTCAGACGGGTACGCCGATTCAGACTTGTGCGGAATTTCTGCACACTCGTCTGGTTTGCAAGGCGAGGAAGATGAATCGCCTTTTCATAAACGCCGAGAAGGTTGCGGGTCATCGCTTCCGGCGTAAACTGTGCCGCCCGTTCCTTACCCGCCGCTCCCATACGCTCCCGCAGTTCTGGCTCCCGGATCAGGCAATCGAGAGCGTGTGCCATTGCTTCGGGAGAGAGGGGGGTTTTGATCCCGGTGATGCCTTGCAGGGTCAACTCTGCCACGCCGCCTTCATTCACCGAGACGCACGGCAACCCGGCAGACATCGCTTCCACCATCACCAAGCCTTGAGTTTCGGCGGGGGAGGGCATCACAAAAATGTCACTTGCGGCGTACCAATCATCAATCTCGGAATGAGGAACGCCACCCGTTAATGTCACCCGATTTTCAAGACGAAGATTGGCGATCTGATGTTGCAATGACTCGCGTTCTTGACCATCTCCGACAAGGGCTACCTTAAAATCGCCGTGTCGCCCATCATTCAGGAGCGCGATACCGTCAACGAGAACATCAAGCCTTTTCTCAGGACCCAGGCGCCCCACGTAAAGCAAAAGGGGAGTTTGCGGAGAGATACCAAGGCGATGACGAATGGCTTCTCTTGCACCGGGGCGAATCTGTGTGGGAGGAACCCCAGAGGCGACTATCGAAAAGCGGGCTTCAATCAGATCGGCACGGAGCGAATCGCGGGTGTGTCGAGTAGGGGCGATGACATAATCGGCTTTTGCACAAAAGCGGCGGACAACACCGCGCATCGCTTGAGGGCCCATCGAACGCACAATGGGAGATTTGGAGCAGGCGACCATTGTGTCATAAAGGGAATGTGCCGTGTAGACCATCGGAATCCCATGCTTGCGGGCAGTTTCCGCTCCCAATCTCCCTACGACAAAAGGATGCTGACAATGAACCACATCCACTTTTAACGCCGCAAAATCAATTGTGAGACGGGGAAACGGACGCGGAAAATGATAGGGATGCCGGGGAAACGGTAATTCGGGTAGACGAAACACGTCCTCGTCATCGTCGGGTTGAGGGGTTCCCGGCGCAAATACAAAGACACGATGCCCCCAGGCTCTCAGAGTCTGGCGCAAAGTGACAATGGAAGTCACCACTCCGTTCGTGACCGGGGTATAACATTCGGAGAAAATCGCGATTCGCATAAGGGTGTCTGTGGGCGTACCTCTCCTGATGTCGTCCGGTGCCTTCACCGGGACAGACTTTTGTATTATAGCCGACGTGGAGAATCCTGTCAATTCTCAACAACGACTTTCGCCCTTTTCCTTTACGAAATCAATTACGGAATCAATCCTTGAAAAGGTGTCATTTATGTCCTCAGAATTCGATGAAATGTTACGGATCGGTGTGATCGGACCCTCCTGGTGGTTTGACTTCTGGCACTTGCCCTCTGTGCAACGCCACCCCGAGGCAAAAATTGTGGGCGTCTGTGGTGAAAAGCCGCGTACCGCCGAAGAAGTGAAAGCGAAGTATGGCGAGGATGCCGAATACTTCACCGATCTCTCGACAATGCTGGAAACGTCAAATCCGGACGGCGTGATTATTTGCACTCCGAACGACCGTCACTACCCTTCTGCAATGGCGGCTCTGACTCGCGGAATCGGAGTTCTGGTGGAAAAACCGATCTCAATGAACGCTTCCATGGCGTGGGACATGGCAGAGGAGTGGGAGGCGCAAACCGTCCCCGGCATGGTGAATTTTCCTTACCGATCCAATCCCTGCGTGATCAAAATGCGAGAACTGATCGAAGAGGGTTTTATCGGAACGCCGCTCCATATTCATGCTTCCTATCACGGGGGCTACGGCATTGGAAAGCCGCCAGGGTGGAGAGGAAGCCGCCAACATTCCAACGCAGGCATTCTCGCGGATTTGGGTTCACACCTGATTGATCTGGGGCGTTTCGTGCTTTCACGGGAAATCACGGCGGTCTGTGCTCACAACCTGACTGCGCTCTGGTCGGAGAACAAAGAGGACGCACCGACACTCCTGCACACGGAGGGCGGACACGACGCCCTTAGGGACAGAAACGATGACTCCTGTGCGTTTCTCGCGGAAATGGAGGGCGGGGTGCAGGGCGTTTTCCATACCAGTTGGATCGCTTATCAGGGGGCGGAGGGGCAAACGCAAAAGATTGAGGTTCACGGAACAGAGGGGCGTCTACGCTTTTATGCCTCACATCTGGGAACGCATCTGGAGGCAACGCAAAAGCCGGAAAAAGACTGGCAGATCGTTCCCGTTTCCGGCGTGACAACTCCGGCGGAAGCCCTCTGCGACGATGAAGACTATTTCCGCCCTAACCGTCTGAATGAGGAAAGCGTCACATATCGCTGGCTGAACGCACTCCTGGAGAATGCCGCACGGGAGGAGCCGACCTTGCGCGAGGGAGCCATTGTGCAAAGCGTCATTGATGCGGTTCTCGCTTCGAGTAGCACACGGGCATGGCGCGACGTGCAGTACCCGCTTGAGGAGTAGGTGCTATGGATAAAATTGAATAAGGATGATGTCGTTATCTGCTATAATCGGAATGAAAGAATAGTTTTGTTTTTCAATCTTAAATTTCGATTGGTTGTGCAGTGAGAGGAGCGAGGTGAAAAAGCGAACACCGAGTTGGGATTTGTGGCAAACTGCATTTCTCGTACCACTTGCCGTTGTTAACCTGAATCAATCTAAGGCGATTGACGCAGCTCATGCTCATAACGCCGCTATTTTTCGCCTATGCGTTAGCGTTATTTGTGGCATTGGACTGATCACGGTGCTGATTTTGCGCTCGCGAGCGAAAAAGCCGGTAGTTGAAATGACCTCACCGGGAGCGATCATGGAAAATGCAATCGGCATTTACTACCACAGTACTCGGAAGGCGTGCTGGAAGTGTGAACGCTATTTCCTCACTCACGCGCCAATAAGCTGGTTTACCCTTGCTTTTATGGGATTTCTTCTGGCTTTCCTTACGGCGGATTGGCTTCACAAAGCCAATCATACGCTTGCTTACGTAAGTTTCCCGTTTTTGTGGACAGGGGGAATAGCCGTTACATTCGGCCTCTGTTTGTCCGCTATCAGGGCGCAATTGAAACAACGGTTTCCCACCCCTGAATCAATTCGCATCTGTACCACCCGCCTGACTCCGGAAGGCGTGGAAGATCAAAGTCCCAGTAAAATCACGACCATAGAGTGGAAGAGATTGGCATGGGTACGCGAACATGAGGGAAATTTGCTGTTCTGGAGTGGGGCAGGAGCGGGGTGCTATATTGCGGCAAACGCCTTCAGGACAGACGAGGAACGCTCTCAATTTTACAAAGCCGCGTATTCCCTCTGGAAGAGCAAAGGTGCCGCCTGGGAGGAAGTAGTGCGGGACTACTCAGAGTGAGGAGCGTTAGTCTTTTGTGGATTTGACAAGGGTGGGCGGGGCGACTTTGCCACAGCGGTGGCAGAAAACTTCCGGTTCGAGCGTCCGGTAGGCATTACCTTTCCCTGCCTGGAAATAGGGGGCGGGTGAGACGCTTTTGCTCTCACAAAAAGCGCAAAGTTCCTCGTAATCTCTTGTGAGAAGGTAAGTAGTTTCGTTCATAGTATGAGAAGTTTTCGTTTGCAAGGTTCTTGTCGGAACTGCGACGATCAAGGTTCCGTAAGGGGCAATGACGGACGGGCTTGACAAGGCACGTCCCGAAGTGTCATAGTGCTTGAGACAAGGATACCCCGTAACGGCGAAAGCGTTTGCATAAAAAACAGGGATTCTATCGTTATTTTGGTGTGATCGTAGGAGAACCCCCTCATTGAACGATTTGGAACAACCGGGAAAAAGTGCAATTCCCTACCCGGACAGAGGCAAAAAAGTGGCGGATGAAGACAAAGTGCCTGTCATTTCAGGGAAAAGAAAATGGTTGCGATT
>JACMPS010000099.1 GCA_014377395.1 Chthonomonadaceae bacterium | reverse complement strand
TTGGAACGACCTGCCGACAGGGTTCAAGCGTGGAGGTTGTGTTCACAAGATAACCGAGACCCAAGACCGGGAATACACCGACAAGCGCACCGGAAAAACAGAAATTGCGGAGAACGTCGAGCGTTCTGTCTGGCGCGTTGTCGAGCCACCTGTGTTCACTGCAAATCCGGCGTGGCTTCCGATCCCACAGGGGATGAAGGAGTAAGAGCAGTATTCACCACCCACTTCCTTGGAAATAGGGAGGCACAGCGAAGAAAAGACAGAGCGGTACGGAAGAGAGTCTATCCACAGATTAACACAGAATGACACAGATTAAAATGCAAAAAATAGGGAAAAGAACGAGACAGATTGATGCTCGTTCCTCCCATCCTATTTGCGCCTTTGTGTCTTTGCGTGAGATATTTTTTCCCGTATTCCTCTGTGCCTCCCTATCTCTAACGAAGTGGGTGGTGATACAAAAGTCTCAGGCTAGCCGATAAACCCGGACTGCGTTATCGTGATAAAGGCGGTGTTTGTCCTCGTCGCTCCAACCGGAAATCAGGGCATTGAGTAATGATTTCCACTCCGCAATACTGGCATGGGGGGTCAGCACAGGCCAATCGGAACCGAACAAGAGACGTTCCGCTCCAAATGTTTCCGCACAATGAAGGATAATGGGGGCAAGCGATTCCTGGGGAGAAGCACCGGAGGGGACAGCCCCGACAATCCCTGAAATTTTGCAGAAAACATTCGGGCAGTGTGCCAGCATTGCCAGATTTCTTCCCCACACGTCACGAGTTTCCGAGGTAGAACCTGGGTCGCCACAGTGATCAAGAACGAATCGTGTCTCAGGGTGCCTTTGCGCGAGCACCGCGACTTCCAACAGATCGTCTCTACTGACTAAGAGATCGCAACAAAGATCATGATTTCCAAGCAAACGCATCGCCTCAAGGAATGGCTCGTTCAGGAGCGGAAACTGACCGGGAGACCGATTGATTGCGGGACGAACCCCCTTCAATCCCGGATAAGAGGTGAAGGCGCGAATCGTGTCCGCAAAATGGGGACTTGACGGATCACCCCCGATGACCGTACCCGCAATACTTTTCTCCTGCCGTTGCAATTCCAGAATCCAGCGGGCTTCGTCGTTACGCTCTTCCGGCACTACTCCCGTCTCCACATAAATTGTCGCCTCGAAATTCAGTCCGTCTGTTTCCACCCGGTAATCTTCCAGCGTAAAGTCCCGCGCGAGAACACCTCCGATCCAGGGGCGCGAGAACTGCGACATCTTCCACAAATGCTGGTGCGTGTCAATGACAGGAATCATGGGAGTCTCCAGAGTGTTGAGTGTCATAGTTGAGTGTAAAATTATAGACACTTTTCTATGCTTTGGCAAAGGCTTGAGCAAACCTTTTTTGTTATTTTCCTATGTGCGAAGCACATACAGCATTTGTGCTACTGAGACTTGGATCTCAATTCGGGGTTGATGATAAAGACGCTCATTAGATTTGCATGGTATGAATCAGGTGATTAGGAAAGAAAGAGGCGAGATTATGCCTCTCCCATAATAAGACCCTCAATGGTGTGACCTTGTTGAATAGGCTGAAGGGCTTCGACGACGCGGCAAGTGAGGTGCTTTTTCAGTTCCGTCGGCAGTGCGTCATAGCAAGTCTGAGAAAATTGGAGATCGTGCCGCTCCGCGTTGATGCCTCCGGGCGCATCCACCCCGAAAACTAAGGCGGGGCGAGACTTGTTCGATCCATTGGCGGTTCCCCGATGAATCGTCAATGCCGAGCGAGCGGAGATGTCGCCACGCTTAGGCAACTTGCGTTGAGCACGCGATTCGTACCGATTGTAGAGAGACTTCGGCGGGAACATTTCATGCTCGAAACCTTCGGGAGTGTCCCACTGAGTTCCCGGCGCGATCTCAAAAGGGCCCATATCCTCTTCAACGTCTACAGTGGTGAGATTAAACGCCAGCGAATTAAGACGACGTCCGATCAGAGTTTCTTCCGGTGAGGGGAAATCACGATGCCAGGGCTGATTGACCGCTCCGGGCTGAGGAACATCAAAGCCGATTTCCACGATTTTGTAATCAGGACCCAGCACCGTTTCACACACCGCGACAACCCAGGGGTGCGTCACCATTCCGACAAACCCACGAATATGCTCCGGGTGAGTCTCGACGTAGTAGCGTTTCGGGCCGCGTCCTACCGCACCTCCGGGACGTTGCAGGGCTTCCTCCAAAAGAGCCTCGACATCCTGTCCTAATTGATCCGCCCATTCGGGATGAAAAGCACCTTTCAGACCAATAAGACCGTCTCCGTAAAGCCCTCCCATGATCGTGGCGGCATCGTAATTTGCTTGCATCGTGTTCTGTGTTCCTGTGCTTTCAGTGACTCCGGGTAAGATTTTCCTTACCCGATTCTATCTTCACTTTTCGCCTCCGGGTAAAGCAAATCCTCCTACTCAACACTTAATACTGAACACTCTCTCTACCCACTCCACACGCTGTAAATCGGGATTCCGTAGAACAAGCCAAGCAGAGTCCAAACGCCCCCGATAAGGAAGTCTCCAAGAATAATCCCGAAGAAAAACGGCAACGCGGCTTTGTAGAGTTTAAGACCGCCGAAACGCAAAATTGAAACCTTAAAAATCCAGGCGATCATCAGGGAAAGCCACATCCACCACATTGACCAGCCTCCCGATAGACAAAATCCGAGAGGGTGAAAGGGGAAGCCAAGAACGCGCATTCGCAAAAGAGTGAGGACTGCGGTGATTGCAAAGCCGAGCGTCATGCTTTGCATCGCGGGAACGTCCGGCTTCGTCGGCGTCGAAATCCACGAGGAGAGTTTGTCGAACGCTTCGTTTCCGTATCCAAGTGAAGCCCACCCGTGAACCTTTCCTGCCGCCCCTAATTGATACGAAAGATGAAGCGTCACCCAGAATGTTGCGGCAATCGCCACCACCGAGGCCAACGTTACCGCGAAAAGAGTACCGCGCAGATTGGTGCCGCTCTCCTTTCCCATCTTGAATGCCTCCAACTGGTGCGGCATCGCGTGTCCCCGGTACGCCCGATTAAACCAGTAATAGAGCGTCATCACGCCCATCGCGTTCTGGCTTAGATTTTGTGATCCGAAGATTGAAAAGAGCGATTGATTCGGACCGATGAAGTGTAAATCGTGCGCGGGAGGTCCCAGTTCCGCCCGCATACGGGTGACGGAAAGAGCGATCACAAAATAAAGCAAAAAGAAGAGAACTGCAACCCAGGCAGGCATCTTTGCCGCCATTGAAAAACCTACCAGAAACACAAATCCCCCTGCCGCACCCAGAAAGGCTTTGCGGTAGGTCATTGGCTCCTGCGAGTCGTCCAGCGTAGAGGCGTTCCGTTTCCCGAAGGCTTTGCGCCAGATGTCGCGCAGTTGGCTCCGCATAGACCACACGGCAAAAACGGCAACCGCAACGTAGCCCCCGAACATCTGCTCGTCGATATAAGGTGAACGCGGGTTTGTTTCCAGATAGCCGAACGCACTGCTCATCACTCGTTCGAGTTTCCAGTAGAAGAAGAAAAACCAGCAACTAAACAGCAAATCGGCAGGCAACAAATATCCGATCCCGACGATAAAGGGGAAAATCGCAAGGGGTGTCCATCCGATTGCGCTCCAGGGCTTTTGGGTGAAGAAAAGGTTTGCATCTAGCCCATTAAAAGTAAGAGCAGGTATGCTGGGAAAAAGGGAATGCAACCCGTTGATAATTTCAAGACTCGCCGCTACCGCAAATCCGAACCAGAAGATTTTACTCTTGAAGAGAGAACCTTCTTCGGTTGTCATCGCAAGCGGAAGTTGCACCAGGGGATAAGAAAGCCGCTCTTTTTCCGTCCACTGTGCGCGAACAAGCGTGTTGAGGCAAGCCATTGTCCACAGAAGCGCGAAGATAAACAGCCCCCAGAAAAAGGAAGGGATCAGCCATGCGCGTAAGTGTTGCGGAGTGTAAAGGCTTGAGTTGCCGACATAATAACCGCGTAAAACCTCTCTGTCGGAAACGGTCAACCATGAGGGAAGCGAGGAAAAAAACTTTTCCCATTCGTTGGAGGGAGTCGAAAACCATGTCGCGTGTCCCATCAGCGTGATTAGCGGGGACATGAAATCAACCGCACACATGGCGGTTGAAATCGAAATCATGCTGAAAATCGTGAGCAGTTCACCCTGACGCATTACCTTTCGGGGCGCGAGCCGAGCGAGGACAAGACGATTCAGCGTCACCAATGCCAGCAAAAAGAAAACGGCAGTAAAAAACAGCGAACAAGTCGAAGAAAATACCCGCCCATCCACGCGCTCCATCGAAATGACCCACAACGTATTGATCGGCACACAAACCAACCCGATCAAAAGCGCACGGAGCGTGACCGGGCGAACCGGAGTAAGGGCGAGTTTAGGGGAAGTGACCTCTTCTTCCTGTGAAGCGGGGGGTTGGCGAACATTGAGAGACATAGCAAGATTTTACCGTAGCTGAATAGTAATTTGACACAAAATCTAAGATTGAATTCCTATCAAATAGAACGATTTGTACGGCTCAATAGTTTCTTGTATGTGGAAGTCGCTACGGTTGCACCCTGAGTCGAAATCGGCACAGAGCCGCAAGACAGGGAACCTTCACCCCCTTCTATGATGTAAGAAAAGATTGAGGAGAACGAGAAAATGACAGAGAAAGCAACGTTTGGAGCCGGGTGTTTCTGGGGAGTGGAGGCAACGTTCCGGCAGTTGCCCGGTGTGACGGCGACGGCGGTAGGCTACGAGGGCGGACACACGCTTAACCCGACGTATCGCGATGTTTGTTCACATGGCACGGGACACGCGGAAGTGGTGCAAATCGAGTTTGATCCGGCGGAAATTTCGTATGAGCGTTTGTTGACCGTTTTCTGGGAAAATCATGATCCCACGACGCTGAATCGTCAGGGACCCGATGTCGGTGATCAGTACCGCTCCGCGATTTTTTATCATTCGCCGGAGCAAAAAGCCACTGCCGAAAAATCGAAAGTCGAGTGGAACGCAAGCGGAAAATTTCGTCGTCCCATCGTGACGGATATTGTTCCCACCGAGACTTTTTATCATGCGGAAGATTATCATCAGCAATATCTGGAAAAGCGCGGACTAGCGACGTGTCACCTTTAGTTCGTTTATCACACGTTCGATCAAATTAAAATCGGAACAAAAGTAGGTTGCTTAAAGTGAATCAAAAAACCGTTATGGCATTGTTGGCATTGGGGATTGTAGTGGCACTCTTCTTCCGCGTGTTCACGGGAGGAGCACCCACAAAGCCACAAACCGAGGCAACAGCCTCTACAAATCGAGCGGGTGCAACAAATCCAAAGGAGAAATCAATGGTCGAAGTTTACAATAAAGAAGGTCAGCTGGTCTCAACCGAACTCAAGCGTGTCGTCAAAACCGATGCCGAGTGGAAGGCACAATTGACGCCCGCACAATTCCAGATTGCCCGCAAACAGGGAACGGAACGCCCCTTCTGTGGAAACCTGCTGGACAACAAAAAAAACGGAACGTATGTTTGTATCTGTTGCGGATTGCCCCTGTTTTCCTCATCAGGCAAATTCGAATCGGGAACAGGTTGGCCCTCTTTCTTTCAGCCCGTCGCCGAGGGAAACGTTCTCACCCATAATGACGTGAGTTTCGGCATGGTTCGCAAGGAAATTCTCTGCGCTCGGTGTGATTGTCATCTCGGACACGTCTTCGACGACGGACCTGCTCCCACGCGATTACGCTTCTGCGTCAACTCCGAATCACTGAAATTCGTGGATGAAGCCGCCCTCAGCACACTCGCAGAGCGATAACGACTTGCTCCTACTCCTCCCCTTATGCAAGGGGGGGAGTGAAAGAGGCTCTGCTTTTGTCCGCAGGACTATCGGCGTAGCCGCCAGCGGCGAATTTACTCTGCCGAAATTTTCCGATTCCAGGTCCCGAACTTCAATTCAGGGCTAAATCTCATTCTTAACCCTCAACACTTTCCCCACCATTTCCTTTGCTTCTTCGAGAATTAAGTCGAGGTGCGCCCTATCGTGAAAAGACTCGGCGTAGATTTTGTAAATGTCCTCGGTTCCCGAAGGACGCGCCGCAAACCACCCGTTTTCCGTCGTTACCTTTAAGCCGCCGATGTCGGCTCCATTACCGGGGGCTTTTGTCAGTTTCGCCGTGATCGGCTCTCCGGCGAGGGTTTCCGCTTTCACGGCATCAGGCGACAACTTTTTCAGGGTGGCTTTTTGTTGTGAGTTGGCGGGGGCATCAATGCGGGCGTAGATCGGACTGCCGAGTTTTTCCGTCAACTCCCTGTAATGCACACCGGGGTCTTTCCCTGTTCGTGCCGTGATTTCCGCCGCCAGCAATCCCATAATGAGTCCGTCTTTATCGGTTGACCATGCCCCTCCGTTTTTCCGCAAAAAAGAGGCTCCTGCGCTTTCCTCTCCCCCAAAGCAGAGCGAACCGTCCAAAAGCCCGTCCACAAACCACTTAAAACCGACCGGAACCTCCTGCACGTTTCTCCCGATGAGGCGTCCTACACGATCAATCATGCTGCTACTAACCAGGGTTTTTCCAATCGCCCCTTCTTTGTGCCAATTCTCACGATTCTGAAAGAGATAAAAAATAGAGACTGCCAGAAAGTGATTTGGATTGAGCAGTCCTGAACTTGGCGTCACAATGCCGTGTCGGTCTGCATCGGGATCATTGCCGAACGCAATGTCGAAGCGATCTTTCAATTGCACCAGATCGGTCATCGCATAGGGCGAAGAGCAGTCCATTCGAATAACCCCGTCTCGGTCAAGGGGCATAAAGCGAAACGTCGGGTCTACAGATTTGTTGACAACGGTGAGATTTAGCCCATACTTTTCGGCAATCGGATTCCAGTACGCGATGCTGGAGCCACCTAGCGGATCAACCCCAATCGTCAGCCCTGAATCTCGAATGGTGTCCATGTCAATCACATTTCCGAGATCACCGACATAAGCCGACAAAAAATCGTGAGGTTGCGTCGTATCACTTCGCAAAGCGGCACTGTAGGTAATGCGTTTCACGTCACGATTGCCATTTCGCAAAAGGTCGTTGGCGCGTCGCTCGATCTCTCCCGTAATGCTTGTGTCGGCGGGTCCCCCACTCGGCGGATTATACTTGATGCCGCCATCAGAGGGTGGATTGTGAGAGGGCGTCAGAATCAGCCCGTCCGCAAGCCCCGAAGTCCTCCCCTGATTGTAGGTGAGAATCGCATGAGAAATCGTCGGGGTTGGCGTGAATCCCTCAGCCGCATCGAAGCAAACCATCACCCCGTGCGCCGCCAACACCTCTAGCACCGTGATTTGAGCCGGAGCGGAAAGGGCATGACTGTCCATGCCCACATACAGAGGGCCCGTGATGCCCTGCGTCTTCCGATACTCGACAACGGCTTGGGTAATCGCGAGAATGTGCGCCTCATTAAACGTTCCCTTTGCCGCCGAGCCACGATGCCCGGACGTACCAAAGAGGACGAGTTGCTCTTGATCTGTGGGGTCAGGACGAATTTCGGTGTATTGCGCCCTGAGTTTAGAAACGTCAATCAGCATTTCGGAGGGCGGATGCTGACCTGCAAGGGGATGAACAAACATAAGCGTAAAATCCTTCTGTCATCGGTAAATTTCGGTAAATTGTGAGCGTTAGAGTGGTCGGTAAAATCGTTGGGTTCGATGTCCTTTACGTTCTCGAAAATGAGGGTCGGTTCCTGCTCGATTTGCTTTTATGAAAAATGGACTGCCGCAGATCGGGTACAATAAACCGGAGATTATTCAGGGAGAAAAAGCCGATGCAATCCTCATCAATCGGGCGGGCGTTGTGGAAAGCAAGCCGAGAAAAAGAATTTTTGCGTCGCTTTCTTGGGAACATGGGAAGCGCACTCGCTGAGGAAGGCTTAGTTCTTACCGATGAGGAAATGATGATCCTACGCGATCATAAGGAAGAATGGCAGGGTCTCCCGGAACGTGCGGCACGAGATCGGATTACGGCGATTGCACGAAGTCATTACCGCGAATGAACATCTTTTAATTTTGATTGAGAAAATAGGGATTAAGGAATAAATGGCACCGATATTTTTGTTCGTTTACGCAGGGATTATGGGATTGATCGGGTTGGAGGCTTACTTAACAAAGCACAGTCTTCCCTCACTTGCAGGAGGCATGGCGGCGGCACTATTGGCGGTCGGTGCTGCATTCCTCTGCAAACAAAGCCCAAAAGCGGGAATTGGCTTTGGAATTTTTGTTGTTCTGGCTTTCGCAGGACGATTTATCGGCACTTTGACAAAGGGAACCGGAAGCTTCTGGCCCGCCGGCTTTATCGTTTTGTTGAGTCTGGTAACACTTATTGGGCTAGTCGTAGCGTTTGCACAGAGCAAACGTACTCTCTAAAACGGAACTTGCGATCCGGTATTTTTGCTGTAAAAGGGGCTTACGTTCGCTAATAATTGCAAAACACAGGCAATCAATGCCTTTTTTAGAAAAATTTTCGCTCTGTAGGAATACTTGGCACAGCAATTGCAGTATAGAAAGGGTGAGGAGAGCGTAATTTTTCGCAACTCGAACATCTGCGTCGTGCTGCTGAGTGGGAGGTGAGGAAACAGTTTTTCCGGATTCTGTTTATTTTCACTCTGCCTATCGTCGCAAAAAATACCGGGTTGGACTTTTGCGGAAGTCCAACCCGGTTTTAGTCTAACTCATAAAACAACAAAAACCTACATCTTGTGATCCATCATTTTACCACTCATCTTGCCACCGGACTTCATTCCCTTGAGTGCAGTGAGATGACCTTGAACGACAGGAAGTGTCTTTGCGGCAAAACCCTTCACATCCTCGTCTTTCCCCATTTTCGCTTCCTTGGAAAAATCGGCGACGTCCTTCTGATGATCCTTCAGCATAAAGGCAACATAGAATTTGTCAAAGGCGGCACCGTTTAATTTCGACATTTTCTTTTGAGCCACAACTGCATCGGGCTTCATCGTTTTCGGAAGCACAACTTTTTTTGATTCGGCAATGCCCATCAGTTCCTCATTGGCTTTTGTGTGATCCTCGATCATCATCTGTCCAAATTGTTTAACGGTGGGTCCGCCGCGTTCTACAGCGAGTTTGCTAAGGTTAACTTCCGCCATTCCACCCTGTGCAGCGGCTTTCATAAAAGTCTTGTCCATTGTCGAGACCATCGTTTTGGACATGGCTCCTCTCTGGGCAAAGATCCCACTTACAGGAACCGCGCACATAACAGCCAGCACCGCAAACGTTGTTTTATTCATTCTCATTTAACTTAATCCTTGCCTCTTAGGCACTTTTTGTCTACTTAAAATTACGCCTTTCATAAAGGACGTGATTTAGACGAGTACGGTTCCGATTATAAAATTAAATGATCACTTTCATTTGTTAAATTGTTCATTCTCTTTTTGCAGGTGGAGAAGAGCGGTTTGTGCCGCATTGTATCCCGGCGCACCGAACACGCAACCGCCGGGGTGTGCGCCCGATCCACAGAGATAAAGCCCCTCGACAGGAGTTCTCGCGCCTTGAAAGCCGTCTCCCGTTCTTGTATCCCAGAGATGAGGAGGCAACAAATCCCCGTGAAAAATGTGCCCACCCTTGATTCTAAAGCGTTGTTCGAGATCGTAGGGCGTCAAAATCTGCCGATGAAGTACGCTTCCCGGCACATTCGGCGCATACCGTCCCACAATCCCAAGCACACGGTCTGCGTAGTATTCGCGCTCTTTGTCCAAATCCAAGCCCGGTGCAAGGCGATAGGGGAAATACTGTGTGAACAGCGAGAGGATGTGCTTTCCTTCCGGCGTAAGAGAGGCATCGGTAGAGGTCTGAAGATAGACTTCGATCATCGGTTCCGTCGAAGGAACTCCTGCTGAGGCTTGCGCCCATGCCCTTTCCAATGTGGCTCGGTCAGGGCAAAGATGCACCGTTCCCAGATGCTCTTCCCCGACTCCCTCATGAGGCGGTAGGCATGAAAACTTCGGTAGTTCGGAGACGGCGAGATTGATTTTGCAGGAGTAGCCGCCCCGCTCATCGAGGCTATTCCAGATTCCTTTTTGATCGTTATGGAGCAAACCGGGCATCAATTTTACGAAAGTCGTGTAGGGATCGGCGTTAGATAATACGATTGGAGCCGAGATCGTTTCTCCGCTACTCAGCCTCACGCCTGTAACTTTCCCCTCTTCGTACAGAATTTCAGATACGGAAGCACTCAGTCGAATTTCGCCCTCTTTTGCAATGAATGCCTCCGCCAGAGCCGCCGTGATCTTGCCCATGCCGCCGCGCACATAGCCCCATGCCCCGCGTGAACCCAGCACTCGCCCTAAATAGTGATGCAACAACACATAAGCGGTTCCGGGCATCGAAGGCGCGGCGGAAGTGCCGATCAGCCCATCGGTTGCCAGCACCGTCTTGAGTGGTTCGCTCACAAAGCGTTTGTCCAGCAAATCACTCACACTTCCCTCAATAAACTCCGAGTAAAGCGTTGCGATTCCGGCTTTCGCAAAAGCCGCCCTAATCTCCCCGGTAGTCGGGGGTTCGCCCTGCATAAAGTCGTCCATCACGTCTGCGACCCGCTCGATTTCATGCTCGAACGCAAAGTAAGCCTCTACATCTTGCGGAGTGTCTTTACAAAATCGTCTTAGTTCGTTCCGGGTTTTTGCAGCATCGGCATAGAGGAACAAAAAAGAGCCGTCAGGGAACGGCGCAAATCCTGCCGTCGTCCTACGGTACACATCAAAGCCATAGCGGGGCAACTCCAGTTCTTCGACGATCTGCGGCAACAGCAAACTACACAGATAAGCCCCCGTCGAAACTCGATACTCACCCCAAAGCGTTTCGGTGACACACGCCCCTCCGACAAGATCACGCCGCTCCAACACGAGAACTTTTTTTCCTGCTCTTGCGAGATAATTGGCGGAAATCAGTCCATTATGTCCTGCTCCAATCACAACCGCATCATAACTCATCTGCCCGGTCTCCCTTCATTCTATTCAACCCTTACGGAACTGAGGACACAACAGATTAATTTTATCCTTCTTTCTTACAAAAGTCGAAACCTTCGGTTTGCCGCGGGAATAAATTTTGTGTCCTATGTCGCCACCAATTAGACAAAATCGGACACACGAAACGTATCCTTAGCAAAAACAGAGGGTCTCCTGGGGTTGAAATAAAACTATCGCTGTTACTAGATATTGAGTCCACGCAGGTGGACTTCGCTTTTTTGGAGCCGGGGAATCATTCCCCGGCTTCTGTTCTTGCGTAAAGCGAGCGATCCACAAAAAAGTCGGGTGTCGGAAAATCTTCCCGACACCCGACCTGCACCCTGCTACCGTTTCACCTTATGGCTGATTCGGATAGAACTGTGGGGCAATCGTCTGATAGTACAGATCGGAAACCCCATTGCGAGTGCTTGTCCAATAGACCCAGAGTTTATCCACAAAGGGGTCTTTGTACGCCGTGACTTGCCCTTCGCTAACAGAAGTATCTATCGGCATCAGTGCTTCCGTCGTTCCTCCCGATGAGGAGTTGGTTTCGTCACCCCACTTTGCGATGTACGTCATACCTTGATGAGTTGTTCCGGTGCTGTCCGTGAAGATTATCGTAACCTTCTGACCATCCATCTGTTCATCGAAATAAACTCGTCCACGAGCCCAATCCACTTCGTATCCGCTTCCCTGTACCCCATTCAGGATTGAAAGGGCTACAAATGAGGAGCCGTTTGCGTTGTAGTTGACTCGAACAGAGCGCGGTAATTGAATCACCACTCGCTGAGTTTTGTAGTAGATACCCGACAGAGTACCTGTAGGCGCGGCTTTTCGGTAGAGTAGCCAGCGTCGTGCCAGACTTGGAATAAACGCATCTCCTGCAAGTGGACTGACTGCGGTTCCATTGGGTGCGAATACAACGGAAGGTGCAGAAAGCCGATTGCGTCGGTTTGGAGTTCTGTCTATAATCATCGTCGGGTTTGTATTATCGCCGATGATATTTCCCGCAGGTTGCCGATTTAGTGACGGCTCCAGAAGACTGAAGCCCCCGTTATTATTCGTGAACACGTCGAAGTTGCTCTCGTTTCGTGAGACATTCAACCGTGCCACTTGAGGCGTGTAGGTCACATAGATGGTAGTTCCGCGTGGAGGAGCGATATTCGGGAAGGAAACCGATCCGGCGCGTGTATCCACGACAATTTGCCCACCGACGGTAGAGTCGAAGTAGACGAGACCTGTTCCCTCCTCAAATTTACCGTTCCCCGGATTGAGCAGATTAAATCCACCCCTGCCGTCAGACGCCTGAACCAAGATTTTGTTTTCAGGTTTGTTATCCAGAATCCATGCCGCGTCACGAGCAATATAAGTTCCCACGACACCAGGCTTCGTCACAGTTGGCTCTCGGAATGAGTTTGGCAACAGCATTGGTTTCAAAGTGACTTCGGTTTTACCGTTTGCCGAGATTGCCCGTACAATCTCAAATCGTGACAGCAGGATTTCTACGCTGCTACGATTTTTGATCTGACCGGAATAAGCCACTTCGACTGCATCAACGAGATTTCCATCTGCGTTGAAGGTTTTCCTCAAGACTGCCGTTGGCTCACTCAGAAAGGAGAGTGCCGCCGGGGTCGGCAGAATGGTGTCCTTGCTCCATGCGTTCGGGGCAAGATCAGCCGTTGCGTTAGCATTGTAGTAGAGTTGTGACTTAGAGCGGTTTCCTGCCTGCCAGAACAGGAAGGTGACTGCCTGTTTCGGATTTCCGTTTGCCGCAGGAAGCATTACATAAAGCGGCTTCGGGTTCTGCTTGGTCAAGGCGGGATCATTCAGGAACGATTGGGTCACGCCCACAGGTGCCAGACTTCCCCCTGCAGCACCCAACTTTGTCAAGCCCAACTTCGTGTAGAAGGTACGCGAGTCGGTAACCTGTCGAATACCGTCTGTTTTGACGATTTGTCCCTGCCAGAACAGGACGCCCTCAGTGCTGTACAGATTCCCGATTTCTTCCAAACGGGTTGCCGCCGGAGAGGTTGCTCGTGCTGTCGCGGGATTTCGATTCCCTTGCAGGTACAGTGAGCCTGTCGCCGTTGCTTCCACTACATTCGACGGAAACAGAGTTTGCAATAGAGTTGTATTTGTTAGATCAACATACGGCGTGGGTATTGCCCACCAATGTGCGCCTTGTGGTTGAGCATCACTTCCCGGCACTACAAACCGAGCTTCCCCTATCTGCACTGGAGAGTTTCCGTTTGCTCTGAGTTCCGTTGCCGAGGTGCTGAGCCATGAGAATGCCAGACTCCAGGGAGTAAGTGCATTGACACCCTCTCCATTTTTGGTTCCCCGGTTCGTTGGCCAGAACATCGAAACGCCGTTATAGGAGACTCCTTTTTCCGGTACGCCCAGCGAAGTCACGACCGTTGGCATCAGGTTCGCGGAAGGGAACTGTGTCAGGTTGGGATCGAGCAACGGGTCCATCTGTGCCAGCGACCCCTTACCGGCGTTGTTGGTCAGTCGAGTCTCAACAACTTGCACCTTCAGTGTCATCCCTGGATCTGTAAACGCTTCCAATGCGAAATCACTGAACTTGGCGGGATCATTCGAGTAAGAGTTCAAGATTCCGTCTGCATCAGCTCCGGGATTCGTTGGATCAGTGTTGAGATTCTTGCTGATGAGAAGCCAGTTTCTCCACTGAAACGGAGTGTTGTCCTCGTAAGCAATAATCTTCGATTTGTACTCGCCCGAAGGTGTTCCCAACGGAATGGCAACACTGATCTTAGGCAATTCCGTTTTGAATCCGCCGGGGAATTGCAGGGCAAGACTTGAGTTGTACGGAATGTCGGGAATCGATGCGACGGTTCCGGCATTATCTCCGATGCGAGGTTTATGCACGGTAGGCTGTCGTTGTTTCTGATTTCCCCAACCAAGTTCTCCGGTTAGAGGTCTGTCCACAAGTGGAAGTCCCGCGTTGGTGATTCCTGCATTCGTCACAAAGGGATTGAGAACCTTCTCCCACAGATTCGTCTCATTATAGTTGTTGCTGTTGAGACTTGGATGATCGAACGACGAA
>JACMPS010000098.1 GCA_014377395.1 Chthonomonadaceae bacterium | reverse complement strand
TTGTCCTAGTTTTGCTTTTTTCGCCTGTTCGGAAGAAGCGGAAGGCCTGCGCTTACGTTTCGGCACTTTTTGCAAGGGTGGAGTAGAGAGAACGACGGAATCTTCTTTCGGTTTGCGTAGGTCTGAGTTTTGTAGGAGCGCGTGTACCTTCGCCTTGAGTGCAGAGGCAAGAGAACGGGTGTTCTCCGGCTTCACCGTCTTAGTGAGTTTTTCCGCCGGAAAGGGCAACACAGAAGATGCCAATTTTGCAGGGCGACGCCAATTTTTCATAATGCCCTTATTATTGACAGGTTAGCCCCCAAACTCAAGAGGCAACGGCTCTCTTTTCCTCGCCTCTGTTATTCATCAACATGGAGAAAAGTATTAAGTGTTGAGGTGAAGATTGTCCTTTCCTTTTTGCCCTCACCCTAATCTCGTCCACTCACCCTCTCCCTGCCACTCGCTTAGGCTCATCAGGGAGAGGGGAGCCAATGCAATGAGCCGTTTCCTCTCTGTCCTTCTTCGCATTTCATCTTTTAATCTGTACCTCTGTGTCTCTAGCGCAGCGGGTGGTTTAATTTCGTTGGGTCAAGTGAGACTCTTAAAGTCCGGGCAAAAAAAAGCCGCAGAAAGGTTTAATTTCTGCGGCTAAAATCATGAGGTTGAACACACATGCCCTCTCAGACGGGCGAAAAAGACGAAAGTTCAGAAGTTTTCCGAAAACACTTTTCTCTTATGATCGAATGTCCCCGCATCAAGGCGTATAATCTAAAGTGCGGCATAAACGTGCCACCAGAAACTTCCATTTCGCAAAAATCATTCAGGAGATATTTACAATGACCCTCACCATTGGCGATCCCGCCCCCGATTTCACCCTTCCCGACCAGGCCGGCAAAGAGATGACGCTTTCTTCACTCAACGGAAAAAAGGTGGTTCTCTTTTTCTATCCGAAAGCCGACACGCCGGGTTGCACAATGGAAGCCTGTGCGTTCAGCACAGCAAAATCCGACTTTGAGGCACAGAACACGGTGCTTGTCGGGATTTCACCGGACAACTCCGCCGATCAACTTAAATTTGCGACCAAGTACGGGCTAACGATGCCTCTTATGGCGGATACAGATCACGAGATTGCGGAAAAATATGGCATCTGGGGCGAGAAAACTTCCTACGGGAAAACTTATATGGGAGTGGATCGCACCACATTTATCATTGACGAAAGCGGCAACCTCGCCCATATCTTCCAGAAGGTCAAACCGGACGGACACGCGGCGGAAGTGCTGACCTTTTTGCAGAAGTAAATCCGTAGAAATAATGCGAAGTCAGAAGCAAAAGCAAAAGCGGCAAAATTAAACGAGGACGGGCGAGAGGCTTTTTCGCCTCTCGCCCGATTTGTTTCTCCAGCACGACTTTACCCCGGTGAAAGAGGGTCTCTACATCAAACGCGGAGATAGCGCAAACCTCCTTTATCTTGAAAGGATCGCACCCCGGCGATTTTATCGTCCCTTCGGTCTTCGTGAACAAAAGCGAACACCACAATGATACCGGGTACGCGCCCTATCGTCGGCGGAACACGTCATACTAAAGGTGTGAACTAAGTCACAGGAAAAGAGATACGATGCCAGAAACCCCTCTACGACGCTACGACGTTGTTACTTTCGGCGAAACGATGATTCGCCTTCATGCTCCCGGTTATGAACGACTGGAAGCCACCAATCACCTCGATATTCGTATCGGTGGTTCCGAATCGAATACGGCAGTTGCCCTGTCGCGCCTCGGCACACAAACCGCGTGGTGGAGCAAACTCCCCGCAAATTCGCTCGGCAAGCGCATTGAAAACGAGATACGACGCTGGAATGTAGACACCTCGGCGGTGATCTGGGACACAACGCCGGAAGCACGAACAGGGCTTTATTTTCTCGATTTTGGAACCTCGCCTCGCCCCACCGAAGTTCTCTATGATCGCGCAAACTCTTCCGCTTCCACGCTTGCGCCCACTGATCTCGATGCTTCCCTGATCCAACAAACCCGCTTGCTTCATCTCACGGGAATTACACCTGCCCTGAGCGAAACCTGCGCCGAAACCTTCCGCCTCGCCATTGCGCTGGCAAAAGAATCGGAAACTTTAGTCTCGCTGGACACGAATTACCGGGGCAAACTCTGGACTTCCAAGCGGGCTTACGAGACGCTGCTTCCCGTTATGCCTGAACTTGATTTGCTGATTACGCCGCTTTCCGACGCGGAAATCATCTTTGGAATCACCGGAAGTGGAGCGGAAGTAGCACGGGAGTTTCGGCAACGCTTTAACATTCCCTCGGTGGTGGTGACGTGCGGCGGCGAGGGGGCGTATGCCTGCAATGCGGAAGGCGAGTGGTTTTCGCAACCTCACGCGCTCGGTCAGGTGGTGGATCGAGTGGGAGCGGGAGACGCCTTCGACGCGGGAATCATTTACGGCTATCTGAACGATGATTTGCTCGGCGGACTGGAATACGGCATCGCAATGGCGGCACTCAAGCACACGATCCCCGGCGATCTCTTCATTGCCTCTCGTGAGGAAGTGGAGCGTTTGCGCTCCGGCGGCGAAACTGGAATCAGAAGGTGAGAAAGAAGGAGAGAGCGAAAAATCCCCTACCCTGATTCTATTCACTCACCCTCCCCCAAAATCCGGGAGAGGGGAGTCGATGCAAATGTCCTAACCCTTAGATCAATTCTCCAAACTCTTCTTTGCGCCTCTGTGCTCTCTAGCGGAGCGGGTGGTAAATTCATATCCCCTTGCGTGAGGGGAGTGATTGCTTGACCCTCAACACTTTCCTACTTTGCGGGGTTGGGGATCGCTTCCGGTTTTGCCTGAATGATCACGATGATATCGAGAGATTCCCTTTTGCCGTCTTCTTTGCCGGGGCGTTCGACGGTGAATATGAGTTTGTCGCCGGGACGATGATTGAGCGAGATTTCACGCACTTCAGAGGCACGGGTAATCTTTTTGCCATCTACCTTTGTCAGAATGTCGCCGGAGCGTAGCCCTGCAAATGCCGCCGGGGAATTTGGGTAGATCACGTCTATCGCCACGTAACTTTCGGTAAAGAAGGTTCCTCCGCCCCGATCCGAGGTATGGGTGACATCTGAAGGAGAAATGCCGATCCAACCCCGTACCACTTTCTTTCCCGCTTTGATGTCGGTGATCACCGATTTAAGAAGGTTGATCGGGACGGCAAACCCGGCGGAAGTCACCGCAGAACTTGCCGAACCGAGCGCATAACTTTGATTCGTGGAGCCAAAGAGGTACCTCTGGTTCTGAAAGGGGTAAGTGACGCTGTAGTTTCTTGGTGTTGCAGGGGTAACGCGCGGGATTGAAGGAAACCTACTGCCTTGTGCCGGAGGTATCGCTCGTGGCTTCTCCACACCGGAAGGCAAGCGCGGAGGCAGAGCCGGGGTTGTCCCTTTGTCGTCTTGATCCGAAGGAAAACCAGGGGGCAATGCCAATGGGAGACTGCTCCCCGGACGCCCCTCCTGGGTGATGGTCTCATCAGTGGCTGTAATGCGCCCTTCCGGTTCAGCCAGAGTAACGGATAAGGATTCGTCAGGGATTGTTCGGAAATCCACAAAGGGAACGCTAGGGACGTTCACTCCTGTCTGTCTCTGTGGAGCAATGTAAATTGTATTCGGTGAGGAGGTTTGCACGGGAACCGCTACCATCATACCGATGACCTCGCCTTTCGAGTCCACAAGAGGCGCACCGCTCGTGCCTTCTCCGACCGTCCCTGCAATCTGAATCAGGCGAGGATAGTAGCGCGAACCGGAGTTCATGCCCTTTTCGTTGACGGCACCAATCAGAAGCAGTGCCACCGAGTTCGTCTGTCCGCCGAGATTGCCTACCGAAATCGCAAAATGCCCCACCGTTGCCCCGTCCGAATCGCCAAGCGGAAGCGCAGGAAGATCGGAAGCCTCGTTGAGTTTGATGATGCCGAGGTTCAAGTCTTCGTAAACGCTGACGACCTTGCCGGAAATTCTTTTCCCGTCCGCCGTCACAATTGTAGGTCTGATCATGCCACCGAGAACATCGGCGGTTGTAACGATATAGCCGTCTCCAATCGAAAACCCGGTGCCCGAGCGAGAATATGAGTTGGTAGGTTGCGCGGTTTGTAAGGCATTTGGTGTAATAAAGGACGGCAGTGTTACCGCCCGCCCCCCTTCGGAAATTTGTTTCTGGAGTTTTACACGTGCGTCCTCTAACTTCTGCATCAATCTCTGTTGTGTCTCAAGTGCCCTCCTATGGTTTTGGAAGAGATTGAGTTCAAACTCTTGCGCTTTCTTTTTTGCCAATTCTTGCTGTGTTTTTGCCTGCCGAGATCGAAGGATTTGGAGTGCCTTCTTCTCAGCCTCAAATTCCTGTTTTTTGTCCCTCATTCTGGGGTTTGCGTCCGAATAGGTTCGGCTCATCTCCACCATTTCAGCCTGTAATTGCAAGAGGGTTGCGGTGCGTTGCCGGACTTCGTCTTCGAGAAGAAGGGTCTCTATCGGTATTGTTGCAGGAGACGCAAACCGGGTGATGCTTCCGATAATCGGTACATCTTCCTGAATGGTGACAACGGCGGCACGGGTTTTTAGCGCGATTGAAGAGACTTCCTGCTCGATCTGTTGAAGAACACTTTGTGCGTGGGCAGGTTTTGTCGGCAGGGAGAGGGCTAAGATCGGTGCGGTCGCCATGACGGATAATTTGATAAAATTGCGTGTTACCACGGTTGTGGCTCCTTTTTTTCGGTTCGGTAGGCGACGGATTGGGTGACTCCGTCTTTTTGATCGTCCAGAGGAATACGATCCATAATGTAACGGTGAACGGGCTTTTCGGACGAATTAAGTGCATCAAGCGCGGTTTCACTAAGGGAGTCCGCAGGAACAGTCAGTGCAACGACATACTCTGCCCTCTCTGTTCTGCGTTGGGGCAGGGGGGCATCCGCATAGTCAATCAGAAGCGAGAGATTGGGCGTTGTGCGGAGCGCAACCTCCTGCTTTTGGAGGGGAGTTGTTGTGATCGCAGGTAGAATCTCAATTTTTTGCTCTTGCAATTTTGTGTTATGGTGACGGTAATTGTGAAGTCGCGTGTAATGCCGAATCCGGGGTTGCCGTGTCGTCTTCAACTTTTGCGGTGTTGCCTCATGCACGAAGTTGAACGTAGTTTTCCCGACGGGCTCTTGAACAACCACTTTTATATCACGCGGCGAAACCCGATTCCGGGGAGTCATCGGAGAATCGGCAACACTGACTTCATTCCGTTCTTTCAGTTCGCTTTTCACCACGAAAAGGGTGAGGGCAACCGCTCCTACACTTAACAGAGTCAGCGGGCGTAAGGGCAATGGAAAAGCGAAGGAAAAAAATTTGCGCTTCTGAGATAAAGGCAGAGGACTGCCTTCCTGAATCGTCTTTCTGAGTTCGCTCCAGTCGCGTTCGGATTTCGGAGTTTTATGGAGACGCAGGGCTTCTAAAATGTCTCTGAGATCGGGATTTTTTTTGTTCGTCATTGTAGAAGTACCTCCACACGCTCTTTCAACATCTTTCGGGCGCGGAACACCCGTAATTTCACGCTCACCTTCGAGCAACCGATAATCTCCGCAATTGCGGCATAATCCAACTCTTCTACCTCATGTAGCACCATGACCTCTCGATGCACGGGGGGCAAACCACCTAACGCTCGCCAGACAATTGCGGACAGTTCCGCTTTCTCCGCGAGATGAGCGGGGTCTGACTTCTCGTCCGCACTTTCCCATTCCTGCGCGTCTCCGCCGTCATATGCGAGGTTTCGGCGATCCCACGACTTAATTCGATCCCGACAGAGATTGCCGCAAATCCGAAACAGCCAGGTCTGCACTCCGGAGTCGCCTCGAAATCGGGAAATGGCTTTGTGCGCTCGTAAAAAAGTCTCCTGCTTGATGTCGTCGGCGTCTTCTCGATGACCAAGTAGCCCGTAGGCGTAGCGGAACACGGCACGTTCGTGGAGGGCGTACACGCTCCCAAACGCTTCCAGGTCTCCCTCGCGGCACCGAGCGAGCAGGGTGACTTCGGTTGCACGTTCGGGCGTTAGTTCGGTTTGTATCATTATCGCGGCGCGTGCGATCCCCATGTTGAGGATTCCTCCCTTTCGCCGGATTAGACGAAACGTCTCTCGGTGCGTATCAAAATAATTTTCCCTTGAGAATTTCCCTGAGATTGACCTGTCCAAAAACCGAGAACTAAAGAACGAGTTGCTATTAGCGAATTCGTTAAATTTGCCTTGTTTACCGTTTGCCGCAGGACTAAAGTCCGCGCTAGAGGCGTTCCGCCCCTGAATTGAACAAAACTCGGACACCGGACCATACGCTGATGCGCTACAGTGATGTCCGCAGAATTACCGGCGAAGCCGCTCTCGGCTAATTTATTCCGCCGCAATCTTTTCAACATTTGCTCTTTCTTTCACGCCCAATTTCTCTAAAAACTCAACCTATGAAAAATCCAACCTCAATTTATCGTGTCGTTCTCTGGAGTGGCGTGGCACTCCTCGCTAACCTGGCGTATCGCAAAGTTCACCCGGTAGCATGGAAACTCGCGCTCTTTGCCGGGGTATTCGCGCTTCTGTGGGAGTTGATTTCACACGCCCCACGCCGCAAAAAGCACACCGAAACCGAGGACGCCTTCACTCCGAGCGAAGACGCGCACAAGTCTCGAAGTCCCTTTCCCGCGCTTTTCGTTGATCTGGGTGCGACTCTCACCCTCCTTTATGCGACAAACGGGCTACAGAGTCCTTTCCTCCCCTTGCTTCTCTTTCCCGTACTCGAAGCCAACTCCCTATTTGGGAGAGGAACAGCCCTGAAAACGGCGGGGGCAATCGCGCTCTTCCTCCCGGTTTGTTTTCTCAAAGGGGCAAGCGTGACAACCGGAACGCTCTACATAATTTCCGTAAGTGTTCTTTTTGTGTTGGCGGGAATGGCGGGAGCGACACCGCAGGAAAGCAACGACGAGGAAGACGATACCCCGGAACTTTTCGGAGGAAAACGACGGCGCACGTTTCGGCTTTTGGAAGGAACGATTCAGACTCTGGAATCGGAGCGGGACCGAGCATTAGCCGAGCGAACACAGATTCGCGACACCTACAGCGAAGTGGCGCGACTGCACCGCGAACAAAAAACACAGATTGCCCGGCTGGAAGCGACCTCGCAAATTCTGGGCGTTCACCTTTCGACAGAAGCAAGTGATGCTTCCGACAAAACGGCTCTCACGGCGGTTTTAACCATTTTAATGGATTCGTTTGAGGCAAGAAGCGGCGTTATCTGGATGCGGGAAGCGGGCGGGGAACGCCTGACCCCGATCTCGGCGGAGGGAAATGGTTTCACCCTTTCACGGATGCACTCGATAGAAAAACCGGGCGAAATGTTTCCGAGTGAACTCCGGCTCACGCTTGAAAACGAATTAATTTCTTATGCACCGCCGTCCGCCCTCACTTCCGGGAACACATTGGCTTTGCAAGGCATGACGCAGGGCATGGTTCCCTATCCGACGATTGTGGCACTTGTGCGAACTCAGGACGGCGAAGGCATTCTCGGTGCGATAGGACTTTGTGACGGACGCGGAGCCTCCCGCTTCAATGACTCTGATTTCGAGCGATTGCAGGAAGCCGCTCTGCCCCTGGCGCAAACGTTTCGGGCGATTGAGGAGCGCAATTCTTTGCGCCGCCGCAACCTCGAACTGACGACGCTCTATGACTTGAGCCGACTTTTCCAGACTTCCACCGGACTGGAGCAGGTCAATCTTGCCGCCGTCCACAAAGCCCATACCCTACTGAACGGACTGGACACCGCCCTTTACTATTTCGACCGCGCCAAACAACAAATGGTATTGCAAACTTCACGGGGAACTGCAATCGACTTGCTGGAATTTGCGATTTTCGGGGAGCCGGACGCAAAAGGCAAACCGAACGCAGGGCTAAAAGGCTGGTTTAACGGGGGAGCGAAACAGTTTTCTCTGCCCGATCTCGCTTCCGGGATTGGTGTTTACGACGTAGAAAATCTACCGATTCAGTCGGGAAGTTTTGCCGCAACCCCGATTGTCGTGCAGGGACGTCTTGTCGGCATGATGACACATTACTCGCCTCAACCTCACGCCTTTGATGCCCCCACTCTAAAAACGGTGGAGCGTGTCGTCGAGCAGTTGGGCATCGCGCTCGAACGCACCGAAACCTATGCCACGCTTGAACAAATGGCGATGACCGACACCGACACCGGGCTGGCGAGTTCGCGTTATTTCCGCTACCGTTTTTCGGAGGAATTCACTCGTGTGCAACACTTCGAGACCGACGCAACGTTGATTCTGATTGCGTTGGACAGGCGGGAAACGCTGGTCGCTCGCTATGGTTCGCCCTTCACCGAAAGCCTCTTGAAGACCGTCGCGCAAACCCTGGAGAACGTGCTTCCCGAAACCTGCCTCCCGGCACGTTACGACGAAACCCGGCTGGCGATTTTGTTGCCGCACACCGATTTCGGAAAGGCAAGCGAGATTTTCGACGCGCTGAAAACTCACGCATCCACCACGGAACGGCGCACCGCAGACGGCAAGAAGGTCACGCTTTCTCTTTCGGCGGGCATTGCTTCTCTCACTTTGCACGGCTCGACCTCAGAGGAGGTTTTGCAATCCGCCGAGACCGCTCTTTGTGAGGCGCAAGCGCACGGTGGAGACCGATACGCTATCGCCGAAACTTTTGTTCAAATCGCTACTCTCCTTCCCGCAACGCTTGTAGAGGCAGGGAGTAGGGATTGATAGTCTAACTTTGTAGAACGCATGGGTCTTTGGATCGTTTGCCGCAGGAATGAATTCCGCGCTCGGAGGCGAGTACGCCCCGTGTCCTTCGGACACCCGAATTATATTTTCGACCAGTAGGGTGAAGTTTCTGGCAATCGAGAGGGGATCGATCTTGCTTTTGCATTGAGTCCACGCAGGTGGACTTCGCGCCTTTGTAGCCGGGGAATTCATTCCCCGACCTCTCTTGCAACGGTCTGAAAACCTTTTTGCTAAGGGATGCAAGATAAGCCCTTATATGAAAGGAGGGGATCAAAGTTTGCCTCTCAATGTCCGCAGATATGGCAAATTTATTCTGACACGTTCAGGATCTCTGTGTTGATTTGAGTCTGTTGAGTTCGATGATGAGTTCATGCACGGTTGTGGACGGCTTCTTTTCGGCATGAGTGAAATGTGGTGGGTGCAAATCGTTGAGCAAACGCTTTGCGTTAGCAATGGCAACTGATTGCCGCG
Organism: Chthonomonadaceae bacterium; assembly: GCA_014377395.1. Classification (GTDB taxonomy): domain Bacteria; phylum Armatimonadota; class Chthonomonadetes; order Chthonomonadales; family Chthonomonadaceae; genus JACMPS01. Next base: position 1,587 of record JACMPS010000098.1, on the reverse strand, counting down.
AGATTAAAAGTTCGTAAATATCAGGGTCGGATTTGAGATACTTCTTTTTCAGGTGCTTGGTGAGCGTTTCCTTGTACTGTTCGCGATTCGACGCAGATTGCAGATAATCGAAATGAAGCACGTACCACAGTTCAAAGGCTTCATTCGAGTAGGCGACTTTGATATTTTCACTTTCTGCAAACCGAACCGCCTCATCGAAATTCTTCTCAGGAAAACTGTCGAGATCGAAGACGCACCATACCTGCTTGAAATTCCCGCCAAGGTCACGAATTCTCATGGCTTCGTGGACAAGGCTGAGCGTATTCATCCCCCTTCCACGAATCACCGCATTCGTCACCCTGAAAGCCGAAAAGTAGTCTGGCTCAGTGCGTTCTCCCTCACACACGATCAAAATGCGAGGAATTGTCTCCCTCTGATTAATCTTCCGATTATGAGAGGTACGTTTACTCTGTAACGGCATCGGTCTCCTCCCTATCGTCGAAAAGATTGCTGAAACTACCCGGAAACGGAATGGCACCGTAGCGTCCCTCAATGTAATCTTTTTGGTAGAGGGCATCGTTTCTTACCTTTAACTCTGCAAGGGAGTATAAATCCGTCGCTCCGCTTCTCTTTTTCTCCGTGAACCAGATTTGATCGCGCCGCATCAGTTGATTGTCCAGCAGATTAGTGTCATGGGTCGCAAAAATTAGTTGAGCATTGTTCGGGTTTGTCTTCGAGGAGTGAAATAACTCAATGATCTTTCTGGTGAGTGCCGGGTGCAACTTCGAGTCTATCTCATCCAGAAGTAAAATATGTCCCTCCCTGAGAACGGTAACGATTTTCCCTGCGATTGCAAATAGCTTTCGCGTTCCGTCCGACGCATGATGACCCATATCCAATTTTTGACTGCCGATAAGTTGCCCCATTTGGTTATAAACCTTATGAACTGTTTCGACGACATAAGAATCGTAGTCTTTTCGAATTGCTGCCTCTTGCTTATCGGAAACGTCCAAAACTTGAATGTCTGAGATACCAACATCCGATTGTTTGATGAACTCAACAATTCCCTCGGAACGCTCAGGGGCTTCCAGACACCAGATCGTAAATCCTGACTCGAACGTCTCGTCCGCCATTGTAGGAAAACGGCTTAACCACCCGAAAATATCTCTCGCAATTTTGACGTTGAAGTCACGCGCAACGGTCAAAAACAGGGCTTTTTCGGTGACACGCTCTTCAAGTCCTTGCGCTTTCTTGAACATTGCTCCAATCTTAAACGTCTCCTTTTCGCGCTCGAACAGCAGGGCTTCGCGGGTGCTGGGAACGAAGTAAAGCCATTCCTTTTCTACGCATGAGGCGGAAATCTCGAAGCCATAGCGATACTGTTTTCCCTCCATCAAAAAAACGACCTCGAAAAATGAAGTTTCGTTTTCCTCGCCCTCTCGAAGCAAAAACGGCTCATAGGGGAAAATAGGTTTTTTGTTTCGCAGAAGAGTTATTCCTTCGGAGACAACGGAAAATCGCATATATTGCCCCATTGCAGTTAAGGCTCTGAGGACATTGCTTTTTCCGCTTGCATTTGCTCCGTAGATCGCGACGGTCTTGAGCAGG
>JACMPS010000097.1 GCA_014377395.1 Chthonomonadaceae bacterium | reverse complement strand
TTCGCGGAGGCAGCCCCGGTGAGCGCCATATACGTGTCTCCCACTCTCACAATTTTGTGATGATTCACCACATATTCGGCGGTCTCCTTGCCACTGCCCCACTTGGTCATCGAGTCGGCAGCAATCGCCGCCATTCCGTTCTTCTTCACGATGGTCACCGTCGTGATTTTCTACGTTTCTTTTTCAACCTTTTTATTTTTCAGAGATGCCCCCACCCTGATTCTATTTACTCCCCCTCCCTCAAAATCCGGGAGAGGGGAAGCGATGCAAAAGCACTATACACCCTCCTTCTCAACACTTTCCTCTGCATTTCCCTGTGCCTATGTGTCTCTTTTTGTCCAAGACAGGCGGGTGGTTATTTTATTCCGTGCTTTTCTCAGGCTTCCAGCGAACCACCGTGATCGAAAATGGAGGCAGATCAATCGTATCTCGGCACGTCAGGGAAACAGGAGGCAGGTTTTTTGTGGGCTTTCCCGCTTCTTTTGCGTCGTGCCAGAGATATTGTGCGGGACTATACTGTTTTGCCTTTCCTACCTCACGAAACGGCAATTGGACTTGCAACGTTTTCTTTTCGCTTCGGTTTAAGAGGAGGAGGGCGCATTGTCCGTCCGGGCGACTGACGGCATAGGCTCCCAGGTTGTCGTTCGGCTTAAACTTGACTCCGAAGAACGTGTGCGTTTTGTTTCCGGCACCGGGTTGCAACCATTCCTGAGTCAGCAAACGCACCGCGTGAGCGGAGGGCAAAATTGCCTTCACTTTGCCCGTGTCATCCCCTAGAAACGCAAGGAGTCCGCCCCAGGTTGCCCCTTCCGCCTCGGCTTCATAATAGGGAGTGGCAGGGATGGCTCCATAGAAAAAAGCGGCTCCTGTCGGCTTTTGCAAAAACCGAGCGACGATTTCCGCATTCAGAATGGCACCGGGCAACTCGACTTCCCGCCGCGAAGCATAGGGAGACAGCCCAAATTCCGTGATATACCAGGGAATGTTTACCGGAACCTCTTCCGCTTTCAGCCGTGCGATTGCTCTATCGAGTAGCACCGGATTTTGTTTGAGTTGCGCTTCGGCGGAAGTAGTGAACTCGTCGAAGGGATACCACTCCAGCGAAAAAAAGGCGAACTCGTTTAGCGCGTTTTTTGCCCGAAGAAAACGCACAAAGCGGCGCATCCACGCTCTGTCTCCCTTTGCGTCCTTCCAGTGTACCCAACCCTCAGTCGCGGTTTGAAGACTGACTCCGCCGAGTTTAAGGGCGGGGTCTACCGCATGGATTGCCTTTGCAAATTGCAGATAGAGAGCAGCGTAATCTTCCGGCGAGATGTACTGTCCGTCCGGTTCTTCACCCAGTTCAACTTCCGAAAAAGGAATACCGAGGAGTTTCAGGGTTTTGATCAGGGCAACGGCATTTTCCGGCGTGTCGTAAATCACGCCAACCGGAACCATGATCGGAAGATTGTGATGATAATTTGCTTTCACCAGTCCCTCAAAGCCGGGTTGCTCGGTATCCGTGTCGGCATTGTCCGAAGTGTGCCAGGGGTCGGTGGAAGAAGCAAAGGTATCGGTTTGGCGATCCGAAGCGGGGGCGTGCCGCACCACATCCGTAAACTCGCCTTTTCGCCTGATCTTTCCCACACCGATTTCCGCTATTGCGTAACCGCAACGGTCTCGGAGGTCACGCTTTCTTCGGGGTGCCGTATATGAACTCTGCGTCATCCAGATACGAATAAACCGTACCCGGCGCGGGTGTCCGCACAGCCTCAATGTTACTTCGCCACCCCTTCCGTTTGTGATTTCACCGAGAGGAAATGGCTTCCAGTTTGCCTCCTCCTCGAACGTGTCCGCAAAATCTCTGACCTTGAAGTTGGCGGGAAACTCACAAAAATCCATTCGGTATCGCACCGCAAAGGGGCTTGCCCAACTCAAGCGAATCGCGTTGACTTCCGTTTCACGCTCCAGATCAATTACGATCCACTGCGGATGAGCGGCTTCCACTTCGTTTGTGAAATGCGAATCGAGATACGGATTGCTTTTCCAGAAAGTGCGGGGGTCGCCGTCCGTCAGGCGCGAATAGCCGTTGTTGTTCGCCTGATCTGCGGTGGTGCCACGCCGGGGCAGAGCATAGCCTCTTCCAAACAGAATCGGCTTTTGTGTTTTTTGTGAAGTCCAGTAGCCTCTATTTTTGTTGGGTTCGCTCCACTCTCCGTCCAGATTCCAGTGCCATGCCTGTACGCCGAGTTCCGTTCGCAAGCGATAAGTAAGCCGCCGCAAACCGAGCGAGCGAATAGCGTCCCGATTGTCTTTGCGCTGGAGTTGCGCCGTAATTCCTTTTTCGGCACCGTCAATGCCGTAGCCAAGCACCTCGTCAGGACGAAAAACTCGAAGCGGTTTTTCGTTGAGGGACAACTTGATCGTGTCTGATTGGGTGAGCGGTTCCGCTTGTCCCTGTGCAAAGAGAGCATCTGTAGAGAAAGCAAAAAGAAAACCTACAAAAGAGAGCAGAGTGAGAAAAACAGGACGCATTTTAGGCAGTGACAATTTAGGGTTGCGGCTCCAGAAGAAAAGTAGTTTTGGGTTACGAATGAGGAGCGAAGCCTGTCTTTTTTGCGATTCTCGTGCATTTTAGGAACAAAGACGAGGGAAAGCAGGGATTCGGTATACGTCTGGCGAATTTTACCGCAGAAAGCGATGGAAACAGACGATGAAGGAACAATTAATTTTACTCTATGAGGTGCAACAGACCGACAGTGCCCTCGATGCCTTGAAAAAAGAATACGGTGCCCTTGATCCGGGCAATGCCGAAAAGCCCGCTTACGATGAAGCGAAAGCCACTTATCTCGTCGCAAAAAAAGCCCTCGAAGCCACGAATGCGGAAATTCTCGATGCGGAACTGGAACTGCAAACCGTGATCAAAAAGCGGAGCGACGAGGAAACGAAACTCTATAGCGGCAAAGTGACTAATCCCAAAGAACTCACCTCTTTGACGGAAGAAGTGGCGATGCTTCAACGTCAGCGCGAACGATTCGACGAAAATATGTTGGTCTTAGTCGAAACCCGTGAGACCCAGCAGAAAACCGAAGCCCAGACGAAACACGCCGCAAAAGCCGCAAAAGCCGCTCTGGACATCAAGCAGAAAACCGCGATGGAACGCGCCGACATTCTCAAGGCGCAGGCGCACGTACTCTCGGCTCAGCGCAAAGCCCAGAGTGCCGCGATCCCCCCTGACCTCTTAAAGTATTATGAGGCAGTACGAGCCAATAAAGGCGGCGTGGCACTGGCGCCCGTTGTGGACGGCAAAGCGTGTGGGGGTTGCCGAATGGCACTGCCCAACACGGTTGTCGCTCGTCTGAAACTCGGATTTGAGCGGGTGCAGTGCGACAACTGCGGACGGATGTTGATTTTGCGTGAGAAAGTGAAAGAGTAGGCATGAGTTTGTCCCAAACGGGCGGTAGCGAGAAAAAAGTTGGAGAAAGTACCAGTAAGTTCTGGAAGGCGTGGGTGGACGGCGCGGCACGCGGCAATCCGGGACCTGCCGGGATCGGCGTTCATATTGAGGACGCCGACGGCAAAGTCTTAAAGGAAGTCGGGGAGCCGTTGGGACGTACCACCAATAATGTCGCCGAGTATTCGGCGATGGTACGGGCGTTGGAGGAAGCACTCGCCCTCGGTTGCGCCCACCTTCTCGTCTATACCGACAGCGAACTGATGGCGCACCAGATCAACGGAAAATATGCGGTAAAAGCGGTGCATCTGAAACCGATGTTTGCGCGGGTGCAACAGTTGCTCGCCCACTTCGACTCGGTGAAGGTGCAACACGTTCGCCGCGAACTCAACAAAAAAGCGGACGCCCTCTCCAATGTCGGGGCGGACGCGGTGCAGTAAGTGCATTTTGCTGAAGCGGTCTTTATGAAAAATTCTTGAAATCCGTCTTTAAGCCTCAGGGGTGAGGAGTAACTGCGAACACCGTAATCGTCGTCGCATCCGGTCAGTAATACCAGAAAACTCGCCACGCGGAAGGGGTATTGTTCTCAACATAAGATTGCCAAGCTGCCTGTCCTGTTGGGCTTTCCTCACCGCGCTTGTGCGTATGCAATCCGGGATGATGGGGGTCGTTGGAGAGCAATCCAAGTGTTTTGTTGATTTTACGCAACTTCTTCGAATCTGTTTTCTCAACCTCATCCATTCTCTCAATGACAGTTTGGGTACGCACGATCTTAAAGGGCATTCATTCATCCTCAATCTCATCGTCGGCGTATTGGGAGTAGTTCACCCCTCCTGAAACCCTCTCTGCGGCGGCATCTGCCAGACCTGCCTGGAACTCGCCAGCGCGACGGGGTTTCGATAGAGCCACATATCGCGCTCCGGGATAATCACCACCGGGGGCATCAAAATATCGCCTGTTCTGGGATTGACGGAGAGCCGAAAGTTTTTGCCGGAATAGTCCGCTCCCAGCACAATCCGCCCCTTTTCGTCAGTTTCAACCAACGCTTTGACTTCGCTGAACGCCTCTTCTAAATCTGTCGTGCCTGTCATGGCTCTGCTCCTTCTGTGGGCAAGTAGGAAATTCCCGCTCTTTGATGATTTGCCACACTCGTGTGGTTCTGTCAACCTTTCGGTTTACTTCTCAATCTTAGAGCCTTCTCTGCGCTCTCCGTAAAGATCGTTATGAACTCACCCAAAATCCGTGCGCTTCATTACCCAACGATCCCAGGCTATGGCTTAAGACGGGCGGCGAAGCGTTTCCAACACCTTTCAGAGCAACGTTGCCTTGAGTGCCTCCGCGATCTGTTTCAGACTGAGTTCCGGCAGGGTAGAAGTTCCGCCTACCTCGGCGGAAATGGCGTCCTCATAGCCGATTTCGTCAAGAGCCGTTTTGACTTTTGCCCAGGGAACATCGCCCTGGCACGGATTGCAAAAGCCGCTCATGTTGCCGATCCCCGTCTTAAAATCCTTAACATGAATCCGCACGATCCGCTTTCCTAATATCCGGATCCATTGCTCAGGGAACCCGTAAAGCAGGATATTGCCGACATCGAAGTAAGCGCGGGCAACAGGCGTCTCGAAATTCACGTTGAGTTCATCGAGAAAACGGGCAAATTCGAGCGGAGACAGCAAAAATTTGTTCCAGACGTTCTCAACCCCGATAGCGATCTTCTTTTCCTGCGCGTAGGGCAAAATCTCTCGCAAAGCCGTCTGTGATCGTTTGTAGGCGACATCATAGGCGACTTCGGGCGTGACGGTGCCGGGAACAACGAGAATTGCATCTACGCCTAATAACTGCGCCGCCTCGATCTGTCGGCGGATCAGTGCGATTCCCTTTTCGCGCTTTGCGGGGTCATTGTCCGTCAGAGGATACGCCCAGAGTAGCCCCGTTGAAACACCACTGACACGCATCCCCGCAGAGAGGGCTTTCTCCTTCAACGCGATAATGTCGGCGTCCGTACTTTCCGGGTTCAGATCACCGCTTGCATCGAGATTGACCTCCACGCTGTGGAACCCAGCACTTTTTGCAAGAGCGAACGCCTCTTCGATGCTGATTTCGGGCGGAAGCGACCAGCGATTAACTCCGATGTGTCTCATAAAAACTCCTGTCTCTGCTCTCCATTACTGGGGGCGAGCGAGCAAGTCCCGGATTTCGGTGAGCAATAATTCCTCGCGTGTCGGTGCGGGGTCTACAGTTGGCGCGACTGCCTCTGAACGACGCAAACGGTTGATCGCCTTTACCATGATGAAGACAACAATCGCGACTATCGCGAAACTGATAACATTGTTCAGGAACAAACCGTAATTAATCGTGGCGGCTCCCGCTTTTTGCGCGTCCGCAAGCGACGCATAATCTTTGCCCGATAGATTGATGTAACGGCTGGCAAAATCCGCCTTGCCCATCACCAACCCGATAGGTGGCATAATAATGTCTTTGACGGCAGAATCAACGATTTTTCCGAAAGCGGCTCCAATGATCACACCAACCGCCAAATCTACAACGTTCCCCTTGACGGCAAACTCTTTAAATTCACTGACGAACGACATAATTGATCTAATCCTTTCGGTGAGCGCGAGATGCTTTTAATTTTCGCAACGGTTTATACAATAGGGACAATTTTAATGGAACTGGTTTCTCTCTTCACCCGAAACCGGAACGCTTTTGGGGGCGTCTGTCTTTTGGTTAACAAACCTACCGGGGAGAGATGATTGCAAATTCGAGAGCGTGCAACCAAATTCCTGCCATTTATGACAGGAAAAGTGAGAAATTCAGAGTTGAGGAAAAATGATTTGCTGAAAAATAGATCGAAACGGTTGTTCTCTTCCGTTTGTGCTTTTGTTTTGGTCGGAGTAGGGGTGAGTTGCGGTGCGATTGCCCGAACCGACAACCCCCAGCGCGAACAGATTTTCAACCTTGTCTGGTCACGAGTCAAAGAGAAGCATTTCGATCCGAAACTAAACGGCGTGGACTGGGATGCCGTTAAAGTCAAGTACGCGCCCAAAGTCGCCTCCGCAAAAGACGAAACCGAGTTTTACGCGCTGATGGAACAGATGCTCGGTGAACTAAAACAATCTCACTTCAACATTATTCCACCTTACCGATTTCTTGCCGAAGACGAGAAAAAAGAGGGCGGAGCCGTGACGGGAATGACGGTTCAGTTGGTTGAAGGAAAGCCCGTTATCACGCGCATTGAACCGAAACTACCCGCCGACAAAGCGGGGCTGAAACCGGGCTACCAGATTGTTTCGATTGACGGAAAAACGCTAGACGACATCCTTCCAAAACTCAAAGAGCGCAAACTTCCGGTGCAGGAAGAGCGGGTTCAGTTTATGCTGGCGATGATGGCGCGACTGGGCGGCACTCTCGGCGAAAGCAGTACGATTGCTTATCTTGACGAAAACGATAAGCCGCAAACCGCGCAGGTTACACACTCTTTTGCTAAGGGAGAATTGATCAGGTTTGCCAACCTGCCTCCCACTCCCGGCTTTGTCGAATCGAAACGTGTGGCTCCCCGCATCGGTTATATTCGCTTTAATATCTTTCTGATCGAGCCGATTCTCGATCAAATCAGGACATCTTTCGCTTCTATGAAACGGAACACGGACGGCGTAATTTTTGACTTGCGGGGCAACCCCGGCGGTGTCGGGGCAATGGCTTACGCGATTGCAGGAATGGTCACTCAGAAACCCGGCAAACTCGGCACGATGAAGATGCGTTCCGGCGAACTCAAGTTTCCCTACGAACCTACTGAAAAGCCTTACCGGGGCAAAGTCGTTTTTCTGACGGATGAGTTTTCGCTCAGCACCTCCGAAATTATGGCGGGTGGGATGCAGGAAAACAAGGATGCCATTGTCGTCGGACGTCGAACCGGGGGCATGGTGTTGCCTTCGATTATCGAAAAATTGCCCGATGGTGGACGATTGCAGTATGCGTTTGCAGACTTTAAAACCGCGAAAGGCGTATTGCTGGAGGGGCGCGGCGTAGTGCCGGATTTCCCGGTGGAACTCACCCGCAAAACGCTTCTCAAAGAGGGCGATCCGATCTTGAACGCGGCGATTGCACAGATTAACAAGAGGAAAAAAAGTTGAAAATTCATTTGGTTGCGCTGACGACGCTCACCCTGTTTGCTCCCGTTTCTGGCTTCGCTCAGAAGTCCGCCCCTACACGGAAGGTGCAGGCTTCTGCGGAAGCCGTTAAAATTCTGGATCGCTATATTCAGGTCACGGGAGGAACCGCCGCCTACGCAAAAATCAAAAGCACTCAGGTTGAGGGGCAAATGAAGATGGAAGCAGTGGGCATGAGTGGCGAGTTCACAATGCTGACGAAAGAGCCGAACAAATTTTTGATGACCCAAAAAATGGCAAACGTCGGCGAGTCCAGAGCAGGTTACGATGGCAAAGTCGGTTGGTCGAAAGACCCCCTGTCCGGTTTTCGTTTTCTTAAAGGCAAAGAACTGCTCGATATGCAGTTGCAATCCGATCTTGGTGCAACCGTAAAATGGGACAAACTCTATAAGAAAATCGAACTCAAGGGAAAGCAGACTATCGCCGGTTCTCCCGCCTACAAATTGGTGATGACCCCCAAAAGCGGCAACAATGTGACGCAGTATTACGATGTCGCCTCCGGGCTTCTCGTTCGCATGGACACCCTTTCGCAGACGCCCCAGGGAACCTTCAATATCGAGATGTACTTCTCGGACTACACCCCGATAGACGGCGTGAAGACACCTTATACAGTTAAAATGAAGATGGGAACGTTCGATATTCTGATGAAAATCGTCTCGGTCAAAAACAATGTGTCCATTCCCAACTCGAAATTTGCTCCGCCGAAACAGTAGGAGAGCGTTGTCC
>JACMPS010000096.1 GCA_014377395.1 Chthonomonadaceae bacterium | reverse complement strand
GTCGTCACGAAAAGAACGGTTTGTGCCACGATTGCACCGTCCAGTCGTGCCACAAACCGCCACACTCGTTTTGGTTTTCGCGCGAAGAGGCGACGAAATCCCGCATCATACCCACGATTGTAGTAAGGAAGATCGGCTACGTCCCACTCGTCGGTCTCGCCTAACGTAATTTCGCAACCCGCAGGAACAGGAATGTCGGCACTCATTGTTTGCAGATTGAGTGCCATCCAATGCGGACACCAACCCCACTCGAAACCACGCGCCGCTAACCTTACTCCCAGATCGCCGGGGTGCGTCGGAAGGGTAGACCAACAGGAGACACGCCCTTTTTTCTTATCAAAGCACCCGGCAACAATCTGATCCAGCGTTGCATCAATTTCGCTCTTCTTCATACGAGGAAACGCAAGGATAATGTCTTCTTCAAAAGCCAGAACGGTGACGCCGTTTTCCCGCGTAATGGTTCCGCCAGTGTTGATTGTTTCCAACGTAAACCATGCCGTATGATTGCGAACGATTGCCCGAACGAGTTGTACCGTTGTAGCACCTGATTCGAGGAATCGGGCATGGATTGGAGCGGGTTCAGAAAGGTTGACTTCAGATTGGGGCAAGGGTGACAAGGGCATTTTCCTGCACAGGGACTATCAATAGATAATTCAGCATGAGCGACATACCCAGAAGTGGGTCGCCTTCAAGGCAGTGAATTGCGACTTCTTTTTCCTTTCCGTCCCATATTACTCGTCCCCGATGCACATTCACCGAAACTGGCATACCGTCAGCGAGGGTAAACTGGTCGGAACTGGCAATGGGAACTGTAATGCGTTCAGCCATGAGAGTGGCAGAGAGAGGGCTTTGCTGAAACCCGTATCCAGCAGAAAGGGAATGTCCATTTCTAAACCGGAACTTCCCTGCAATTCAAGATAGAAAAATACGGAAAGAGAACCGGTTATAGTGGTCATCATCAACTTTGATTGCTTACATTTCGCGTAAGGAAGTTTATCATCCACTGACACGCCGTAAAGCAAGTCGCTTGACTACCACACCTTGTGGAAGGATCGAAAGATTTGCAGAAGGAGATGTGCTTTGTTTCCAACCCCCGCCGACTTTCCCAAGTGTTGAAAACCCGATCCGAAGCGAATAAAAAACGCCTGTAAGTCACGATTTTCGTAATTCGTCAATTGCAGAGAGGTGATCGAAGGCAATAGCATAATCTCCGGTATCCACATCAAGGACTAAATTTTTGCCTCGGTTCGCAGAGATGTCCAAAGATTGTCGCAAGTCTCGTTCGTAACGCTCGATTCCGCGCGTGCAAACCGATTCAGGGGTTTCCGTCATTTTCGTTGCTCCTCCTCCATGTGGTCTACTCGTCTTCGCCGTCGTCCGGGTCTTCCTCGTGGAGTTGTCGCTCGGTACGTTCCGCCATGATCACGTTGCGGGGGGTGTCGTCTTCCAGTTTTTCCTGCGGCTGATCAAGCCAGTCCATATAGATGATGTAGAGTTCTTCGCGCATCGAGTCGAAGTCTTGCCCGAAGCCGAGTAGTTCCTCACGCTCTTTGAGCCATAGCCGTTGCGCCTCCCGATAGAGTGCGGCTTCTCGCCACCCCTGTGTGTCGCCCCATCGCTCTCCCTCTCCCAGATCGCTTGGAAGCCAGAGACACCGAGTGTCGAGATCGGTTTCCATTTCGGAACACCAGTTCTCAAAACCGTCTGCCCAGGTGCGCTCGTCATCGGGATTGAGCGCGTGATACTCGGCACGACGTCGCACATAAAAGGCGTGATCCTCAAGAGTCGCGTAAATATGTTCGGGAACCGTGTAGCCATGCTCCGCCCGCAAGTACTCGATAAACCGCCGCAACGAGTCCAGAAGGCGCAGTTCGGTCGGCTCGTCTCCCAAAGATTTACGGATATAATACGAAAAGACAAACCAACGTAGATCGTACTCGGTTGCCTCAAAGACGGACAACTGTGCGAAATTAGCGAGGTAGTCCACATAACTCTCCGCGTTAAAGCAGTCCTGTTGCGCGGCACGGGTCTCCACTTTCAGAGCGAAGTCAAGCCACTCCGTAAAGCCGTCCAGCAATTCGTATCCTTTGTCGAGGATTTCTTGTGTGAGGTTGGACTCTTCCTCGACCCATTCGCCCTCGTCTAAATTTTCATCGTCAAACGCACTCGGCATGGTTACAACTCCTCCCTAAAAGTCACTCGGTCCACAAACCCACTCTCCTACGCAATGCAAAGTTATCTACAGATTAACACCGATGGACACAGATTAAAAGACAAAATGCAAAAAAAGAGAAAGAAGAAAACTCCCAACTCAACACTTAATCCTTGACACTTCCCCTCCTTAACGTAAGGAGAGAAAGAAAGTCGCGCACAGTGCCGCATAGGTCAGGATGCCGTATGCCAGCAATAATCCGCGATATTTTCCGCGTATGGCACGTTCGTACCCGGCGGCGAGCAAAAGTGAGATCGGCAACATCGCAGGAAAAAGGTAGCGTCCGGTTGCCTGAAAGTATTTTAGCACAAACGCAATAAAGGAAAGCGTCACGAGTCCCAATACGAAAAACAGCACCCACAATGCAAATCGTTGTGTAGGCGTGGTGTTTGTTTTTGCCTCGAAGTGCATTCGGGTCAAGCCATAGACGGCAATGAAAAGTCCTATCCCAACCAATCCGTAAATCTGAGGGGCGAGAAAAAACGGGACGCCCTGCTCGACGGCACGGGGGAAGCGCGAGTCGCCGAACACAGCAAAGAAACTTTGATAAGTCCACTGTGCTATGAGTTGCGCGTAGCCCCCCCACCCTTTCACGCCCTGAATCACTTTTCCGTCAACAACGTTTTGCGCGAGTACGGTATGCTCGAACATTCGGGCAAACGCACGAAAGGGCAGAAACTCACCGTACAAAATTCCGTTACGAATAAACCACCACCCACACACAGCGAAGGCAACGGTTAATGTCCATGCCCCAAACCGACACAGATTTTTGGTGGATTCGCCGGATTTTCTGAGCAGAAACAGTACAAAAAGGAAAACAGGGAGCAGGAGTAAGCCATTCGCTTTCGTCAGGCAAGCCATGCCGACTGCAAGACCGAGCCACCCCGCCCGCCACATCGTGAACCCACTAAGCAAAGAGGATACGCAAAGCAATAATGCCCATGAAAACCCGACTTCAAGCAAAATGTCGTTGTTGACCACAGAGGAAAGAGCGATGTGCGTAGGTGTGAATGCGGCAATCCCTGTGGCGAGAAACGGAATGGAGAGCGAACCGGGGAATAGCAACCGCCCTGCCCGAAAAATCAGCAACAATGCGATAATTCCTAAGCCTACTGAAACAAATCGCAAATTACGTTCACCCAGTCCTATAAAGCGAGATGCTACAAGATAATAAAGTGGCGGTTGATGCCACTCGTAGGCGCGAGACTCGGCGGCATATTCGGCGGGCGTAGGGAAATGTCCCTCCGCAACAGCCTTGACGTAGAGGACGTGCGCGTATTCGTCGGGGGCGTTCTGGTATCCTGTGGCTCCGGTCGGAACCCGCGTGATGTGGAACGCCGCCAGCGCGACATAAGCCAGCACAAGCAAAGTAAGCAACACAGTCGCCATTGCGCCAAGTGGCTTAATCGGCTTTTGCAAAGGTGAAAGCGGAGGGGCATCGCTTCGTATCAGTTCAGGCTTTTTAGTGAGTCGGCTCATGGTTTACGGCGTGTCTCCAATCTGTAGGATGAGAACGCCATTCTTCGCGTAGACGGGTTTCCAGAGACCGCTTTTCGCCGCTCCATAAATGGGTTTTCGCCAGTCTTGAGAATTTGCAGAGAGGTCAGGGTGATTGACATACCAAGAATTGAAGGCTTCGTATTCGCGATTGCGGGGCGGGGTATCATTCGCAAATCGGGAAGACCAGACCTGATTGAGATTGATCAGCGCATACCCGAACCTTTCTTTTCTGAGCCATTTTGTCAATAAAATCCTGTCCGATAATGATGAATAGTCAATCCACGATGAATGATTGTAGTCTGCCCATACGAAAAAGCGGTCGAGGTAAAAGCCGCGTACATCGTCGTAAAAAAGAACCTTTGCGTCTTTCGGAGTGTTGGTGTTCAGCCATTCAATCGCGGCGTAATTGTCAAGAGTACGGCGTAGATGCGCTTCGTT
>JACMPS010000095.1 GCA_014377395.1 Chthonomonadaceae bacterium | reverse complement strand
TGAAACACGATACTTCGCATCCAGAAAAGGAACGTCGGCGGGCGTGAGTTGCAAAAGGAGTTGCTGAATTTGCGGAGTAGCGTCCATGCTACCGAGAGAATGGATGCCACTGTCAGAGCATTGACGCGACACCTCAAACAAAATCCCCAGGCAACGCGCATCCTCTTTTCCACGAATTTCCTCCCGCAACTCTCGCACCAGTTTTTTGTTTCTCTGTGTCGCGGGGTGATCCATCTGACCGAACAAAAAGCAGAGAGTGAGGCAAAGACAAGAAGCAACAAAGAAGCCAAAAGTTGTTCTTGTGTGCTCCGATGAAATTCGCCAGATCAAAACACCAATCAGTGCAAAGAACAAACTTAGTCCCAAGAACTTGTAAAGACCTCGTATCTTCTCTTTTCGACTTCTCTGGAGACGGGTGTAGAGTGCCGTGATTTTCGCGTCGGTCAATCTCGGAAGAGAAGGGGGCGGATCGCTCAGCAAGGTCAACTCTGTTTGCGTACCAGGCTCCACGTCTGCCCCCTTCCCTTTTCAGTTTCTGCTACTTATGCCCGTTGGATCGCTCGGCGGCGATAAAGGAACTCAAACAAGTTTCCCTCATGCGGCTGGCTCCATTCGACGCGGGTGGTCGGAATGGCACCGAGATTAAGACGCTCCACATGAGGAGAGGCAATGATCTGATCCAGGAAGCGCGGATTCTCCGTGAGTGCCGTTACCACGAGTGAATACCCGATTTTCGAGAGCATTTCTTCCTGCGGCATTTCCACCACGCTGACATAAGGAAACAAAAATTCCTTGTTTGAGAGCGGATGATCGAACCCCTTACAGAAAATCACCGTTGGCAAAAGATAGGTCGAGCCTTCTCTCTGCACGATTCGCTCTCCCCCCCGATACTTCTCCGTGACCTCGACGGCTCCGGGCGTTTTCAGGTCGGCTTCGATAGAGGCTTGAATCCCTTCCGCCATTTTCGGATTGGCAAAGCCGGAAAGAATCGCGTTGGGATCATCAGGCGCAAGCGGTTTCAACCTCGACAATCGTTGTGCCAACTTCTCCGCAATCTCCTCACCCCGACGCGGCACGACTAAGCAAGACGCATTGATGCAACTTCGCCCACCATTGTCCGACACGCTTGCAACGATCAGATCAAGATATTTCTCGTAATTGTCCACCTGATCTTCGCCGAGAATAACCTTGCTCCAACCAGGCCCATGCACCTCTACGCCGGGATTGCCCGCGTATCTGTCCACCGTTCCCTTGTCCCCGAAGATAACGGCGCGGTCACACGCCTCCATAATCGCCCCGCTTCCCTCGTGGTCAGTCGGATAAAACGAAAACGCTTCCGCAGGAACGCCCGCCGCCAAAAACGCCTGAATGATTCGGTAGGGCGTCCAGGGTTCTTCGCGTCCGGGCTTGAGGACGACAGGGACTTTCAGTACGACGCTCGGCATCCAGAGCGAATTAACCCCCGGCGAGTTTGAGGGAAGCACCACGCCCATTGTTTCGGAGGTGGCAAAGTAACTGACCGGAATTCCCTGCTGCTCCCCTGTGCCGGAATCAATGATGCTCAGGTCGAGACCGCGAGTCAAGCCCTTGAGAATCATTTCCATTTCATCGAACACGGTGAAGATTTTCTTCATGTTCCGTGTAATCAAAACGTTGGGTAGTCCGCTTGTTTCGCTCAATTGTGCGATGTAATCTTGCGGCGACTGCTCTCCGTCTCCGAGGGGAAGCGTCCCATTCAGAAACAGGTCGCCTGCCTCCCGGCTCATCGCCAGCAACTTACGTATGGGAACGGCTCTAAGGATTTCACGAGTCGGCTTTCGCAGGTCACGCCGTACCACTCCGGCATTCACTTGTCCCACCGTCGCTACCACTTCGCCTGTTCTTACACTTTTTAATTCGACTTTATCGAGGCTCTGATAGACTTGTCCGCGTCGTAACGCGGGGATATTTGGCACACTCATTTTTTTGATACCTCCTGAATTGGAAAATACTGACACAATAGAAGTTAGGTTGTAGGGATCAGGTGTTAGGATGAAGATTGCCCCACTTTGCCCTCACCCCCAGCTAACTCGCCAGGGCTTCGTTAGGGAGAGGGAAGCAGATGCAAATGCCCTCAACGCGGGGGTTGTATCCGCAGGACACGGGGCGGCACGCCTCCGAGCTCGGAATTTATTCCTGCGTTAAACGTGTTGCGGCAACCCGCCACTTTCATTCTTTTTTCTTCTCTAATCCCTACTCCCTGACACCTGATCCCTCTCTAGTAAACGCCCTCAATGGCTTTGGTTTCTAAGGCTCCAAAGGGGCGGACTTCCGCCACGCCGTCCCATGCAAACCGCCCGAATGGTTCCATACGCATGGCTTCGTCTCTTTCCAAAAAGCGCGGCATGAAGAATTCTTTGGTGAGAGTTGTCAACTCGACTCGCCCCCACTCGCCGTAATTCACGGTTTGTACGGTGTTTTCAGGCTCTACCACGCGCAAGACGGCGCGAGGTTGCGGGGCATGATAAGTGATACTGTAATTGTCTTCGGCGGAGATCGGACGGCTACAGGCAAGCCCCATGAGCGTGTTTCCATAGGTGGGAACGAAAAGGGCGCGGTTGTCCAGCACCTCTTCGCTTAGAAATCGCACGGTTTGTGGGGTCATCTGCGTGCCGCCGCAAAACACACCTTTAATACCTGAATCAGGGACATTAATTTTTTCGTCGAGGGCTTCGAGAAGTTTAGGCGTCGTGAAAAGGCACTGTACGTTACGGTGCTTGAGAATCGCCGCCCCCTGCTCCACGCAATGCTCTTTGTACTTGTTCGCGCCTACGATGTCTCGTTCAGCGATCAGTTTTTTCACCCAGCGCGGATCGAGGTCAACGTGATAGCAGGAACCGCCCCGAATATGAGCGAGATGCTCAATGGCGAGACGCAAGCGACGGGGTCCCGTCGGACCCAGCATCAACCAGTTCGCGCCTTTGGGAAACGCCGCCTCGTCCAGATACTCCGAAAACTCCTCATAATCCCGCAAATGATCTTCCCAGCCGATGCGTTGCTTCGGCAACCCCGTTGTACCGCCCGTCTCGAAAATGTAGAAAGGTCGCCCCTCGTAAGCCTTCGGTATCCAGCGTTCGTTCGGCTCGTCACGGAGCCAGTCATCCTGAAAATGAGGAAAAGTCGTCAGCACATCCGCGTAGGAGGTCACCTTTTCGCGGGGATCAATTCCGGCAGTTTTTGCCCAGTCAAGCCAGAATTCAGAGCCGGTTTGGGGGGAAAAATGCCATTGCATCATGTCGCGCACATGGGCATCAAGTTGCGCTTTTGCCGCATCGCAGGTTTGGGCATCGGGGTGAGTCATCGGATCAATCTCCTTAAAAGTGGGGGTTACTCAATTGTAAAATTTGCAGAATCGCTGTCATTATTTACGTTTTCAGAGGACGGGATAATTGCGTCGGAATCAATGTTTAAGGACGGCAAGGCGGACTCCTCAACAATTTTCACGCTTACCCTAGAGAGTTTACCGGATTTTTCCATAATCCTTACCGTAAACCTACCGGCAGTCAACCTGAAGTGAGTTCAAGCCTTTGTCACTTTTTCGCACCACCCAAAATTTAAGTCGCCCCTGCACGTTGGGATTGGACATCGGACGATGTGCGATCAAAGCGGTGCTGTTGGAAGAGGATGACCGCGCCATTCACGTCAAACGGGCGTGGTGTGTGCCTACTCCTCCTGACGCCTTAGATCAGGGAGTGTTACTGAAAAAGCGTGAGGTCGGCGAACTTCTCAAGAAAATTGTTCGGCAGTGTGAAGTCCCGTTGAGAACCGCTTCCGTGTCGTTGCCAATGGCTCAGGCACTCGTGCGCTGGATTGATTTGCCGCGAATGGACGAGGATGCACTGGAAGGTGCGGCACGATTTGAGGCGCGTAAGTATCTGCCCTACCCTGCCGAGTCCGCTGAAATCGTGATGACCCCGATGCAGGGAGGGGGCGACTCCACTTCGGAAATGATGAAAGCCCTGCTCACTGCCATTCCTACCGAAGTTGTAACGAGTCGCGCTGAGGCTCTGGAATTTGCAGGTCTCGGAATTGATTTTGTGGAGATCGAATCGTTCCCGCTTTTGAGAACGCATCGAGAATTGCCGGGACCTCGTGCGGGTTTCTGGCGGGGTTGCTCGAAAGGCTTTCTCATGCTCGGCGAAGAGAGTTCGAGCATGGTGATCGTCCAGGGCGGCGTCCCGGTATTTGTACGCTCCTTTAATTGGGGGAGCAGTCGCTTGAAAGAATTGATTGTGGAGATGGCAGGGTGCGCCCCGGAAGAAGCCGGGGCAATTCTGGAACGCCGGGATGCTTTCGTTGATCTTGGGGGCGTGTTTGCGTGGGGTGAGCCTTCGGTGCGCCGCTTCTGTGAGGGCATGGCGGGTGAACTTCAGCGTTTGGATCGTGAGATTGCTCGCCTGATCAGTTATTATCGTTCGCTGTTCCCGGAGCGCAGTTACGAGGGGGCACTCGGTGCTTTAACCCTCAGTGGAGGCACGGCAAACCTGACCGGGCTACCGGAATATTTCACGCAGTCATTGCAAATTCCGACTTCCGGCGGCTCCCTCAAGTGGGAGCGTTTCGGCGAAGTCACCTCTTCGGCAGAGTCGGTCTTGACTTCAGGCGCAAGTTATTCGGTGGCGGCGGGTCTTGCATTGGGAGCCTTACAGCGACTTGCACAAACCCAGGCGACGGACGGACGTGAGTACGTCTGGCGGCGGGCAGGATAGAACCGGAAAGCCCCCACCCTGGTCTCGCTCACTCAGCCCTCCCCCAAAATCCGGGAGAGGGGAGCCAAGACAATAAGCGAGTCACTTTTGCTCCTCCCCCTGTATGCAAGGGGGAGGTTAGGAGGGGGTTGAAATTCGCCACCGTCTCTCAGAGGGTGTCCAAATCAAGTCTCACCGAGGGCGGCACGGGGGGCGGAATTTATTCCTGCGGCAAATGTTTTGCGGCAAGCGCAAAAAATGAAAACTCTTTTTTCGGCTTTGCAGGGATCGCAAACCAAAGTCGTAGCAAAACTCAGAGGGAGAAAACCATGAGCGAAATGGTGTGGGAGCCGACCTCCCTGCGGTATGCCGGAATTCCGGTCATTGATCTGCACAAGCGCAGAACGAAAGAAAATACGGAAGTCACCCGAAAGCGTTACCGTGAAGTTATCGCGCTCGGTGGGGTGCTTGGCGTGGGATTGGTGGTTTGTTTGCCCCTGACGGTCATGGCGTTTCAGCAACGCGGACTGCTGAAAACAGTTCAGCAACAAACGGCGCAAGTGGAAAAGCGAGTCGCAACCGTCGCGCAATCAAGCATCGAAGTGGACACGGGAAGTGCTCAATGGCAGAAATTTACGATCAGTCGGGGTCGGCGTGAGGGGTGGGCGGCGTTTTCGCTGGCACTGGCTTCCTGCGTTCCTAACGGGCTCTTTCTGGAGCAGGTTCAGGTGGACGGCACCACCGATAAAAAGGAAAAAATCACGGTACGCGGCTACTGTGAAAGGGGCGAGATCATGCAACAAATGATGACCTCCCTGAAGAAAATGCCGTTTTTTACCAGTGTCTCGCTGATCGAGGCAAACGCCTATCCCGAACTCGGCTCTCACGGAATTCAGTTTAAGTTCGAGGTCACGGGCAACGGTGCGCTTACCTCACCGACCGGGAAGTAAGAGTTTACCGATAAAATCTCGCGGCATTAATGTACGCAGGACTATCGGCGAAGCCGCCAGCGGCGAATTCATTCCGCCGGGTTTGGTCTTAGATTTCGTTCCGTATTTTGTTTGCAATGTCGAAAAATGTTCCGCCGATCCCGCATTTTGTTGGCGGCGAATTTATTCCGACACGTCCCAAAGGACACATTTCGATGCCGTGGCAAATTTTACTTTCTCAACCACAAACTCAGCGCATACTCCGGCTTGCACTCAGCATCACTGGGGGTGTTTTCGCGGTGTGGCTTTTAGGGGCTTTCTTTTTGTTCTGGAGTAGCGGAAGGGCTATCGGCGAGGAACGCCGGAAACTCGCCACGATTCGGCAGAAGATCAATGAAGTCACGGTTGCCCTAAACCACAAAAAGCAAGACGCACTCAATGCGAAAAGTCTGAAAGTGGCTCCCCCCCTGACCTTCGGCGGAATCCAATTCGCGAATATGGTGGGCAAAGCGGGTGAAGTCGCCGGGGTAGAAAAACTCAATTTGCATTACAAGCCCCCGGTTGCCTCTACGACTGCCCCAACCCCGGCGGGTGCAAGTACTCCGGGAGGAGGCAACACGCCAAATCCCAATGAACCCAAACCTGCGGGAAGCCCGGGTCAGGGTCTACAGGTGGCGGACGGGTGGGGACAGGCGGCTTTCGAGTTCGAGGTGATCGGTAGTTTCGAGAGCTTGACGAAAACGCTTCAAGGTCTCGCGCAAATGCCCTCACTATTCGACCTGCTCAAAGTAGACCTCTCACGAAGCCGAATTGACGTAGGCGGCAAAGTCGTGCTGATGATGAGAATCACCGGGGTTCTTTATGGACTAGCAGACTCAAAATCATGACGAAATCACAAAAAAATAATCCGGCGGTTGTCGGGGTGCTGGTGCTGATTCTTGTCGGTTCGGGGATCAAAACGGTGCTGACTTTGACGAGCAGACCGACTTCGCCCGTCCCTCCTCCTGCGGACATGGGAGCCAACTCACCGGGCAATCCGAATACTCCTTCTCCAAAGGAAGGGGCAATTCCGGGAGCAATCGCGGAGAAAGACCTGAGCGGGCTGAAGTTTGTTTCCGCCACTGAAACCAGGATGCACGATCCTTTCTCGCACCCGCTCCTTACAAAACAATCCGAGAAACAGGGTGGCAATTCTTCTTTCAATGGGGGCGGCTTCGTCGAGGCAACACCCCGTGCGGGGGGGGCTTCGCCTGCCTCTCTGAAACTCTACCCGATCTCATCCGGGAGGGTAAAAAATCTAATAAAGTCGGATAGCGACAGATTCAACGGCGGAAGTTATGCCCCTACAGGCGCAAGCAAGATGGGGAACAACCCTCTTTTGCCGGGCTTACCCGATGCGAGAACGAGCAACACAAGCCCGACTTCGGGCGAACGAGACAAAAAATCAGGAACCGGAGTTTCGCCAAGAGGTGACACGGAACGCATTGCCGGGTGGAGATTGAAAGCCGTGCTGAAAAGCAACTCAGGCTTGACAGCACTCCTCGAAGTAGACGGGGGACGTTCGCTGAGTTTGCATCGGGGTGAAACGGTACGCGGATTGCGCGTGATCGCGATTCGTGAAGGGGCGATTGTGCTGGCATCGCAAAGCGGCTTCTGGACTTTAACCCGACAAACGGGCGAAGAAGAATCAGCGAGAGACGCATCGGAGACGGTTGCGAATTCCCCTACCCGGTTAGAACCGGGTGGTCAGGAAAAATCGCAGAATTAGGCTGGGAAGTTAGAAATGCAAACCAATAAAAAATTATGGCTTTTGACGGCAAGCGCGGCAACTCTCGTGAGCGGGAGCGCCCAAACGGAAGCCCTCACCGAAAAATCGAAAACTTCCCCTCGTGAGGCAAAAGAGAGCAAACCGAAGACTCCGGCTTTCGCACAAATCATGGGAGTGAAAACTTCGACATCGGGAGACGACACGCTCGTGGACATCACCCTGCGCGGCGAGACCGCTCCGCTTCTCTCACAAAAAGGGAAACAGGTCACGCTGTTGCTTCCCGGCTCGGTTCCCTCTTCCGAACTTGCGTCCAATCTCGCCTTAAATCTTGAAGACACGGGAATGGTCACTCGCATGGGCGTCGAAGTGAGTCCCCTGCCCCTTCGCGACTCACGTTTGACCTTTGATCTCTCGCAGGACGCTCGATGCGCCCTTGTTTCATCACCGGGTCGAAAAACAATTCGCGTTCGCATTTTCCCGGCGGAAACCGAAAAGCGTGAGCCACAGTTCACCGTCTCCGAGGGCTTATTCGATGTCAACGCTTACCAAACCGATTTGTCTTCGCTTTTGACCTCGCTTGCCAAAACGGTGGGCGGTTCGGTTGCCATGCTCGGCACAAGCCCCAAAGTGACGGCGCAACTCAAGGGCGTTTCCTTCGAGCAAGCCGTTTCGATGCTCTCGAAATCGGCGGGCATGAGTTACCGCAAAGAGGGAGAAGTTTTTATCGTGGCGGGTGAAAAGGAAATGGCGGTTGCCTTCCCCCTTGTCAAGCAGGACGTGATTCCCCTTGCAACGCCCGTGATGAAGCAGGAAGTCTACCGTTGCCGCTACATCGTTGCCTCGACTCTTGTGCGAAGCATCGTGAGTATGTTCGAGCCGAACCAGTTGAAGGTAGGTGTAGGAGCGGATCACACGTCGCCGTCTCTTGTATCTCCGGGGGGCAGTTCCGGCACGGTTACGGGGCTTTCTAGTTCCACGATTGCGGCGTCCTCTTCAAGTGTGGACGGGGCAAGTAGCGGAGCCAGCAGTTCCGCTTCAAGCACCTCCGGCAGTCTTTCCAACTCGACTTCCCGCGTTGTCATTTTGTACGGAGAGGCTTCTCTTGTGGATCGCGCTCTTGATCTTGCCCGAAAAATTGACATTCGACGCAAGCAGGTGCGAATCAATGTCCGCATCACCGATGTCAATTCCGAAGCCCTGCGCGAACTCGGTTTGCGCTGGAACTGGAGCAATTTTTCGGTGAAGGAGCAGCCGAGCACTTCTGCCTCTACGGGTGGCTCGACAAGTTCCGGCACACCGAGCGGAACGGGTTCCACTGCCGGAACCGACCCGCTTGTCAACAGCATCAGTTTCGGTGCATTCGGGCATACCCCCGTTTACATTGACGCCAAACTCAGTGCGTTGGAGCAAAACAACAAAGCCAAACTGCTTGCCTCTCCGAACCTGACTTTGCTCGACGGTGAGCGCAGTTTCATTCAGATCGGGCAGAAAATCCTTTATCCGGTTGTCGTCAGCCTTTCGCAGAATAATCAGCCTAATTACTCGGTGCAACAAGAGCGGGTTGGCATCTATATGCAAGTCGCGGTGCTGATTGACGAAAATGACGAATTCACGATCACTCTTTACCCGCAAGTCTCCTCGATCACGGGCTTTCTCAATGTCAACGGCGCGAGTTATCCGCAGGTCAGCACCCGTGAAGAGCAGACAACGGTACGAATGAAAAGCGGTCAACAAATGGTAGTCGGCGGTCTCATCCGTGATGAAGAGATCAATACCCGCGAGGCAGTGCCGATCCTCTCGAAGATTCCTTTTTTCGGTGAACTTTTCAATTATCGTAAAAAGACGCGCAGTAAATCCGAGGTCATCGTGACTATCGAACCCGAAATCTTAAAGGACTAACCCTCACCCCCCGCCCCTCTCCCTTGTGCCCTCGCAGGCTCGGAGGGAGAGGGGAGTCGATGCAAAGCCGTTGTGCATCGCATAGGGCTACTTGCCGCACCTGAAAATAGTGAGGGCGAAGAACAGAACAATACCATGAGTGTCACTTATCACGATCACGGGTTCAGCGAAATTTTGATTGCCGAGGGAGTTATCTCTCAGGACAGGCTTGCGCGTTTGCTGGGTGAACGAGAAAACGCAACCGAGTCCGTAGGAGATATGCTCGTTCGCGTCGGATTTCTCTCCGAGCAAGAGCGGGTGCGCTACACGGGCAAACAGTTGGGAATGCCCTATGTTGCCCTCTCCGATCTTGAAATAGACGGACCTGT
Source organism: Chthonomonadaceae bacterium (assembly GCA_014377395.1). Taxonomy (GTDB): domain Bacteria; phylum Armatimonadota; class Chthonomonadetes; order Chthonomonadales; family Chthonomonadaceae; genus JACMPS01. The sequence continues at coordinate 10,941 of JACMPS010000095.1, read as the reverse complement.
AGCGCGTCTTGTCACTTCGACAATGGCGATTCGCCTTTCCGCAATCCCTATCGAGCGCAGTGCCACCAGCATCACCGTAGCGTTTGCAAATCCGCTTGACATTCATGCTTCCGACGAGATCAGAGCGCACACGGGTCTTGACATTGATCCGGTGATCTCTTCGCGTGAAGACATTCAAGGCGCAATTACTCGCGTGTTCGGGACTTACGACGAGCTGGGTGCATTGGTCACCGAAGCCACCGAAACCATGCCGGGAGTGGAGAGTGAAGAGCTTTCCGCCTCCTCCCTCAATGAACTCTCGCAGGGCGATTCCCGTTCTCCCGTCATCCGCCTCGTCAACGAAATTTTGATGCGGGGGATTGCCTCCCGCACCTCCGACATTCACCTTAACCCGGAAAAAGATCGTGTCCGTGTGCGTTACCGGGTAGACGGAATGTTGACGGAGGTAATCACGATTCCTAAAAATCTTCAGTTGTCCGTCATCTCACGCTTGAAAATTATGGGAAATATGGACATCGCTGAGCGTCGCGCTCCACAGGACGGGCGCATTAGCCTGACCACGCAAATGGGCGAATACGATTTCCGCGTTTCTACCTACCCGTCCGTGCATGGCGAGAACATGGTACTTCGTATTCTCGACAAAAAAGCGGCACGGATCGGACTTGAAAAACTCGGAATGCCGTTTGCTATTCACACGCAAATGGACGAATTAATTCATCGTCCCTACGGCATGGTGCTTGTTTGCGGACCGACAGGCTCCGGCAAAACGACGACGCTTTACGCCTGTCTGAACGCGATCAATGAAGTTCATCGCAACATCATGACGATTGAAGACCCGGTGGAATACCAGTTGCAGGGGATTATTCAGGGCAACGTCAACCCGAAAGCGGGCGTGACTTTCGCCTCAGGGCTACGCACCCTTGTGCGTCAAGACCCGGATATTATTCTTGTCGGAGAGATTCGCGACTCCGAAACGGCAAGAATTGCGATAGAAGCGGCACTCACCGGGCATCTAGTAATGTCCACGATTCACGCGAACGACTCAGCAGGAGCAATCACGCGCTTGATTGATATGGGCGTCGAGCCGTTTCTGGTGGCTTCCGCGCTCATGGCTTCCCTGTCACAACGCTTGATTCGCGTAAATTGCGTTCGGTGCGGTCAGCCGCACGTCACCCCTTCTGAACTTCTGACGACACTCGATCTGCCCCCTGATGCACCTTTTACCTATCAAAAGGGGACCGGCTGTGAGATGTGCAACCAGACGGGCTATCGGGGAAGGCGCGGCATTTATGAATTGCTCAGCGTTGACGAGAAAATTCAACAGATGATTTTGACGAAAGCCCCCACTCAAGAACTCAAAGCGGCGGGATTGTGCGGGCGCGGGTCTTTGCGTGACGATGCCATTACGAAATTGCGGGAAGGATTGTCCACCCCCGAAGAGGTTCTCCGCATCACGATGGTTTAGGCAGATTTTACTCCCCTCCCTGATGCAGAAATTGGGCGAAGAGCATCAGATATCCACTCCCTCCCCTTGCATCAGGGAAGAAACCGGATTGCTTTATTGTTTGCCCGCGATGTGTAAAGTGAGCAAATCACAGTTCTTTGGAAATCAGGAAAAAGGCGAAATGGAATTTACTTATACCGCACTCACTCATTCCGGCTCGAAAGTGACGGATCGCCTTATGGCGGAAACCGAGGACGCCGCCGTTCGACAACTGCAAAAGCAAGGCTTGGTTATTCTCGACTTGATGCAAGCAAGTGCCGCCTCTGCAAAACAAGCGAAAAGCAAGCCCTCTCGCATCGAGTCCCCCTCAGAGGGGTTTGCGGGTAAGAAAAAGACCGCAAAGCGAATCAAAGCCGATACCGTGACGCAGTTAAGCCGCGAACTCGCCATTATGATCGAGTCGGGAGTTCCGATTATCGAAGCGATAGACTCGCTCGGCACTCACAACGATAACCTCACAATCCAGAACATGATGATGCAGTTAAAGGGAAAACTCAATGAGGGCGTGGGGCTTGGCGACTCGATGATGCAGTTTCCCAAACTCTTTTCAACGATGTACGTTTCGATGATCCGTACCGCCGAAGTAGGCGGCAAACTGAGCGAAACCCTCAATCAAGCGGCGGAATATCAGGAAGCCTCGCAGGAGATGAAGCGCAAAGTGAAGGGCGCGATGGCGTACCCGGTGGTGCTGATGGTGGTCACGACAATCGTGTTGATTTTCATGCTTACGTTTGTCATTCCTCAGTTCGATCAACTCTTTACACGCATGAACGCAAAACTTCCGATACAGACCGCGATTCTGATGAAAGTCAGTGTGTTTCTCAAGGGGAACTGGTTTTTGATCCCGATTGTGGGGCTTAGCGGGTTTTTCGGAGGCAGGGCATTTCTGAAAACGGAGCGAGGGCGCAGATCGCTTACCATGCTCTCATTGAAAACCCCCGGCATCAATGACATTGTGGTAAAAATTGCGGTTTCGCGGATTCTCCGGGCATTGGGAACGCTTCTCGACAGTGGAGTTTCCCTGCTTGTTTCTCTGGATATGGCGGCTCAAAGTGTGGGCAACTACTTTTTCGAGGAAGCGATGATCAAGATCAAACACAGTGTCGAAGAGGGCAAGCCGCTCACGCAGGCGATGCGAGAAACAGGGGCTTTCCCCCCCATGATTTGCCAGATGATCTCTGTCGGAGAGAAGTCCGGCAAAATGAGTTCGGTACTGCTGAGAATGGCGAAGTTCTACGAAGCGGAAGTGGACGCCCGCCTGAAAATGCTCAGCAGTATTCTGGAGCCGGTGATGATCGTTGTGATCGGCATTATGGTCGGTGGCATGGCGGTTTCGATCATCGGACCCATTTATTCACTGACGGACGCGGTGAAGTAAGCACTTTTCCTTGCCTTTAGGGCAGGCGAAACAAAGATCGGGATTTTTCACGATGTTGACAAAATGATGGTGAAAAAGACCCGGTTTCATGGAAGAAATTCATGGAAGAGAAGGTTGAGAACCTGTCCGAGATCGGGCAACGTGTTCTACAGGAGGATCCAAGGAAAGACATGAAGTTTAACGTCCCAACGCACAAAACCCGTATCAAACGCGGTTTTACTCTCATTGAATTGCTGGTTGTCATGGTGGTCATCGCGGTACTTGCTTTGATTGTCGTGCCACAGTTTGCCAGTCGTACCACACAGGCGCGTGAAGCGAACCTGCGCTCCAACCTGAAGTCAATTCGTACTGCCATTCAGACGTTCCGCGCCGATACCGGAGCGTGGCCCGCCGACCTCTCCAAGCTTAGTTCCGACGTGGTGAGTGGCTGGCAAGGACCCTACATTACGGCACCGATGCCGCAAGACCCAACCGCCGCTGCCGCTGCCGGAAACAACAGCAACTGGAGTTACACGGCGGCTTCGGGAGGACTTGTCTCGGCAACCTCCGCTTACGCCACCTGGTAATTTGGAGTCCCTCTGAACTTGCAGAGTGTGAACTGAAAGACCGTTCGCTTCCTCGTGAAGCGGACGGTTTCTCTATCTCTTGAAGAGAGTCCGGGGAATAAATTCCCCGGCTAATAAGAGCGAAGTCCACGCAGGTGGACTTAATGCAAACGCAATGGCAATGCTCTGAGTTTCAATTGCCGAAAACCTTTCACTTTAGTCAGAAATATGAGTGTGGTGTCCGAATTTTAGCCAATTCAGGGGTGGAACGGGGCGCGGAATTCATTGCTGCGGTGTGTGCTTCATCTCGCGCTAAGAGGGTGTTGAAAAAATCTATCTCTCCTATTAACCTCAGAAGTGATCACGCGGAATTTGTGTCCGCAGGACTACCGGCGTAGCTTCTAAGCGGCGAATTTATTCCGCCGCATTTACAAAAGACTGCTACTTTTTCAACACCCTCTAAGGGAATTATAGAAGTGAGGTTTACGCCGCCGGAACATTACGGGCGCACCTCTCGAAGACCGTGCTGATCGCTCCCAGTAAATCCGGCAAGGCATTGGTGGTGTAAAGACCGGAGACAAGAACTTCTTCTTTTTCCGTCAGAGAGTAGAAAACCCATCCCTGACCATTCGAGACGATTCCATGCACTTCAGTTTCGTAGCCGTCACGCCGATTATTTTGTTGACACGTCGCCATTTCTGCAATGCACTGCACCTATCCTGCATCGAAATTATCTCGCTTTGCTTCGATGGCACAGAGCAACGGAGTTTTCAGGTAGGCGCGTGTTGGTGCAACCAGGTAGTCTGCTATTCCCGCAACGGTTTCCGATTCAAGAGAGGCTGATTTCCACACCTTGAGAGAAGGATAATCCGGCACAATTTCAACGAGAAGCGCGTCAATCAGCATCACTTTTGCCGCCTCCGAACCCGTCAGATCAAAGGATTTAAACCGACGGAAGAGATCGAGAAGCGTATTGCTAGAGGCACGAGCGGAGGTTTCCAATGTCCACTTCGATAGGTGTTGTGCAGGGACTAACTGCATCACCTCTTCAAGTGTCAAACTAGAAAATTTTCGCTTCATCTGTTCGCGCTGTCTTTCTCGCTGAAAATTTATCAACTCGCTCAGTTTGATAGAGAGACCCGCCCTGAGTCAAGCGAGGGTAAGCGTGTTCTCCAGAAAGCGGAGGAAAGACTCGCCTCTTCGTGCCGCTACAGGGTACAATCATCTTAATAAATTCGTATTGAAGTAAAGTAGTGAAGAGAGAAGGAGCCGTTTAAAAATGGCAAGATCGGTAACAGAGATTTCTTTGCACGATTCGGCGACCCCGGTTCCGGGATTCGGACCCGGCGGGTCTCCTGTTGTGCTGGCAAAATTGGACGAATTAGTGAATTGGGCGCGGCGTAACTCCCTGTGGCCCCTGACTTTCGGGCTGGCGTGTTGTGCGATTGAGATGATGGCTTCAGCGGCGTCCCGCTTTGACCTCAGCCGTTTCGGAGCGGAAGTGTTTCGCGCTTCGCCGCGTCAGGCGGATGTCATGATTGTGGCAGGGCGCGTTTCCACGAAAATGGGGCCCGTCCTGCGTCAGATTTATGACCAGATGCCCAATCCAAAGTGGGTGATCAGCATGGGGGCGTGTGCGTCTTCGGGGGGCGTCTACAACAATTACGCGATCATTCAGGGTGTAGACCAGATTGTTCCCGTTGACGTGTATGTGCCGGGTTGCCCGCCTTCACCGGATGCCCTCATTTACGGCATCATCAAATTGCAGGAAAAAATCAAAGCGGGAACGTCCGGGCGTCTTGTCGAACTGCCCCTCCTGAAAATGTAAGTCGGCACAAAGCAATAAGCGCAAAAACAAGTGAGACGTAGGATTTACGCAGGAGTGAGATTCTTATGAGTTTGGGGACTTTTCTAAAAAGCACGATAGATGGCGCGAACGCCCTGCGGACGGGGTTTGGAATTACGTTCCGCCACTATGCCGAGCAACAACTTAAAACAAAGCCCGTAGACACGATTCAGTACCCGGAAGAGCGACGTGAGCAATACCCGCGTACTCGTTGGCGGCACGTCCTGACCCGCTACGACAACGGGCTCGAAAAATGTATCGGGTGTAGCCTTTGCGCGGGAGCGTGTCCCGCTCGGTGTATTTACGTTCAGGCGGCGGAAAACACGGACGAACAACGTTTCTCTCCCGGTGAGCGTTACGCTGCAAAATACGAAATCAATATGTTGCGTTGCATCTTTTGCGGATTCTGTCAGGACGCCTGTCCTACTGGAGCCATCGTTCTCCGCAAAGACTTTGAGTTGTCGGACTACACTCGTGAAGATTTTCTTTACACCAAAGAAATGTTTCTCGAAGCCGCACCTATGGAGACGATGATTCCCGCCTCAACCATTGGTGCCATGAACCGGGAAAACGCCGCAAAATAAGCCGCTTTCGATCTCGGAAATCAAGAAACGTTCGGCTCTTTTTAAGCCGAACGTTTTTCCTTTCCTCAGCGGGAACGCGAAATTCCCTGTGTGACTTATTCGGTACAGTCCTGTAGAAAGAACCTTTTTTTATGCTACTCGCGGTTGACGTAGGCAATACCAATATCACGCTGGCGGTTTATAGGGGGCGTGGCGAAAGTGCCGCTCTGATCGGCGATTGGCGGATTCGCACCGACCGTGAGCGCACCACCGACGAACACGGAATGCTTTTGATGGATTTACTGGCGCACTCGAAAATCAGCGTTGAGCAAATTCACCATGTCGCGATTTCAAGCGTTGTGCCGACAATGAATGAGACGCTGGCGGAACTTTCACGCCTCTACCTCAAAGTAGAACCGTTTTTTGTGACCGCAGAAACCGAGTCGGGAATCAAGGTTCATTACGAACCCGTTTCAGGAGTAGGAGCAGACCGAATCTGTAACGCGGTGGGTGCCTTTAAGAAGTACGGGGGTCCCTGCATCGTGGTGGACTTTGGAACTGCGACGACGTTTGATGCAATCGCCGAAAATGGCGACTATCTTGGCGGGGCAATTCTTCCCGGCATCGGAATCTCAATGGATGCATTATTTCGGAATGCGGCACGGCTTTACCGGGTTGAGTTTGTGGCTCCGCCCCGCGCTATCGGACAAAACACGGGTCACGCGATGCAAAGCGGCATTGTCTTTGGGTTTGCCGGACAAACCGACGCAATGGTGGAACGGTTTCGCAGAGAACTCGGCGATCATGCCCGCGTGATTGCAACAGGGGGGCTTGCGGAACTCATTCACGGGGAAAGCCGTACCATAGAAGTCGTTGACCAACTGGTGACGTTGGAGGGCTTGCGCCTTCTCTTCGAGCGTCACACAACCCTTTAGTGCCGCGCTTTGTGGCACGGTTCTCGCGTGACCTTACTCCCTATGGAACTCTTTATTTTTGTTGTCCTATTACTGGAAGCATTGCTCATTCTTCTCCCGGCTGTTCCTAACCGTCTGGGGCTGAAACACTATCGTGAAGGCAATTATGTCCGTGCCGAACGTTACTTTCGATTTTTTTATCGAACCAGCAAAATGGTGATACTTTACGCACCCCTGCGGGCAACTGCCGCAAACAACGTTGGGCTTACCGAAATGATGCAAAACCGCTTGCCCGAAGCAAAAGAGTTCTTTGAGGAGGCACTCACAAACTCACGGAAGCCTTCGTCAAAAAGAACACGCTTTCTGGTTCAGTCCAATCTTGCTTTTGTCGAAGCCTTTCACGGCAATCTGGAAAAGGCGGAAAGGCTACTCGACTCGATGACTTCCGAAGCCCCTCTTTCGACGGCTCTTCAGGCCAATGCCATTCTTGCCCGTGCCTACATCCTTTTGTTCCGGGGACAGTATGCGGACGGAGAGGCATTGATTAATTCCTCATCAACTCTCTTTTCCGACAAAAGCGGGACGCAAACTTCCTCCTCTATTTTGATCGCCTGCTATCGGCTTTACGACAACAAACCGGACCAGGCACTTAACATCTTGAACTCGATTTCACCTTCTAAAGTGCATATCAAGCATTTTGGGGCGGTAATCGAGACGCTTAAAATGAACTGTTATACGGAGATGGGACGCCTCCAAGAAGCGGAGACAATCCAGGCGACCCTGCTCACACGGATTGACCTGATGAGTGAATTTGACCAACGCAGTGCTTATTCGGGCATCGCGCTTCTTGCCTCGAAAAGAGAAGATTGGGAACGTGCTCGCTACTACGCCGATCTCGCGCTTTCGGTAGCAAAAATTCCTCATGCACGCGCCTATCCACTTTTGATCAAAGCCAGAGCGTTTGTTCACTACAACAATCCCATTCGTGCGAAAGCCCTTTGCGAAGAGGTTTTACAGATGCCTGTGATGCCCTACTACCACAGAAAAGCCGAGGCATTGCTGATGTATCTCGCACAGAAAGAAGCCGCTCCAATCCTTGTTCAGTCATATAATCCGTCAGTCGTGGCGGAGAGCGTGTACCGCCAGCAAGGTACATAAAAGGCACATTCCGGCAAGGCAGAGTGAAAGCAATCCTGCTGTTTGTACGTCGTTGTTTTCAACGGCATCGTAGATCGCCATAGACGCGGTGCGGGTTTTGCCGGGGATGTTCCCTGCAATCATCAGCGTCGCGCCGAAATCGCCGAGGGTGCGGGCAAACGCCATACTTATACCGCCGATCATACCTCCCTTTGCAAGTGGAATCCGAACCAAAAAGATTGTTTGCCCCCAACTCGCTCCGTCCACCTGAGCCTGTTCGCTTAATTCCCTGTCCATGCTACTCAAAGCCGTCTGTGCCGTTCTCACATAAAGCGGGAACCCGACAATACAAGCCGCCAGAATCGCACCCTGCAATGTAAAAACAAGATCACTTCCCGTAAGGGAGCGATAGATTTTGCCCGCAACGGACTCGATTCCGAACGTAGTCAGCAGATAATATCCGGTGACGGTCGGGGGTAACACGAGTGGGAGCAGGGTGAGCGTTTCCAGTACCGCACGAGCGGGAAGTTTTTTGCGGGAGAGGAGGAGGGCAAGGGGCGTACCGAAAACCGCAATCAAAAGCGTTGCGAAAAGGGAAACATGAAGGGAGAGAAGCAGGGGGGAAAAAGACATCAACCGTCCTCTAGCGAAGAGCGTTCTTCGGCAGGGCAAAGCCATGTCGCGCCAGAACCACTTTTCCCTTTCCCATGACGTAATTCTCGAACGTGTAGGCTTCGGAGGAATGTACCGCCGGTTTGAGCAGGACAATCATTTGTTGTAGGGGCGTATAGAGATTCTCAGGGATCGGAAGGGCGCTACCGGGTAAACCTTTTGTCAGAGAGATCGGTAAAAGTGCCGCGTCCACATTCCCGGTTTGTGCGTATTGCCTAGCCTGTCTCACATTTTCCGCATAAACCAGTTTTGGCTCGATTTGCGCCAGCACTCCCGCATTATGTAATGCCTCTTTTGCCGCTCTTCCATAGGGAGCGACTTCCGGGTTGGCTATCGCAACTCTGAGAGGGGCAGTTTTTGCCCATACGGACAAATCCGCGACTTTCCCCGCGTCTTTCGTGCTTTTCTTTGTCCAGAGCGCGAGAGTGCCAATTGCGTAGACCTGCGAAGTCCCTGAAACTGTTTTGCCACCCTTCTCCAATCGCGTGACATAACTGTTGTCTGCGGCGGCAAACACATCGAAGGGCGCACCGTTCTCAATTTGCGTGGTCAGTTGTCCGGTTGCCCCAAAAGTCAGGCTTACTTTCGTTCCCGTTTCTTTCTCAAAAGCGATCCCGATTTCGGTGAAAGCGTCGGTCAGATCGGCGGCGGCGGCAACTCGGTTTTCGGTTCGGCGCGGTGTCGGCAGCGTCTCCGTCCCGTTGTCAGAAGTTGAAACATTGTGACACGCAGTGAGAAGGAGCGGCAACAGAACAAAAATTGCCCTCCCCCAGAGGGAGGGGCGACGCGAAACAAGCCTCGCTGAAATCTCTCGCACGTTCATGCTTTGCTCGTACTTCCCCTGTGTTTGCCGCAGGAATGAATTCCGCGCTGTGAGGCGTACCGCCCCGTGTCCTGCGGACACCAAGTCCGTGTCCCAAGGGGAGATAGAGGACTTCAGAGATCAGACGAGAAAACATCGCCGTGCCTTTGCATTGAGTCCACGCAGGTGGACTTCGCGCTTTTGTAGCCGGGGAATTTATTCCCCGGACTCTCTTTTGTCGTTCTTAACTCCGTAAGGGAAAGGGTCGGAAATTAGCCAAAGAATCTAGCCCTCAACAAGCAGAGTTTCCGGGTCTTCCACCATTTCCTTGACGCGAACCAAAAATCGAACCGCCTCCGAGCCGTCCACAATTCGGTGATCGTAGGAGAGAGCAAGGTACATCATCGGGCGAATCACGACTTCATTATTGATTGCTACGGGACGCTGAATAATCGAGTGCATTCCGAGGATTCCCACCTGCGGATAATTCAAGATCGGTGTGGACATCATCGATCCGAAGATTCCGCCGTTTGTGATCGTGAACGTACCGCCCATCATCTCGGAGAGACTGAGTTTATTTTCTCGTGCGCGTCCTGCCAGTACCCCGATTTCCTTTTCGATTCCCGCGAAGGTTTTGCCGTCCGCCTCACGAATGATGGGAACCACAAGCCCCTCGACCGCACCCACTGCAATGCCGATGTCATAATAATGCTTGATCAGCAAATCCGTGCCGTCAATCTCCGCGTTGAGCAGAGGAAACGCTTTGAGTGCTCCGACAACCGCTTTGGTGAAGAACGACATAAACCCTAGTTTGACGCCGTTTCTCTTCTCGAACGCCTCATTGCGTCGCTTTCTCAAGTCCATGATCGCCGTCATGTCAACATCGTTAAATGTGGTCAGCATTGCCGCCGTGTTCTGTGCGTTTTTGAGGTTTGCGGCGATCACCTGTCGGCGGCGTGTCATGGGACGACGCTCCACACGCGAATCATTTGCGGCAGACAGTGTAGAACCCTGCACGGCGGGGGCAACAGTCGAGGTTGCTTTCGGTGCAATGGGGGTGGAAACGCTTTCGACCTGCGGCTTTGCGGGCGTAATCGCAGAGGCGACACTCGGAGAAGAGACACCGGACTTCACATGAGCCTCAACATCATCCTTCATAATCTTGCCACCTGCGCCCGTGCCTTTGATCTCGGAAAGGTTGACATTGTTAGCGGCGGCAACACGCTCCGCCACCGGAGTCACGCCCAGTTTACTCCCGATATCCGCAACAACTGAAGCCGCACTTTCACTTGAAACGGGCTTTGTTTTGGCGGAATAGTCAGGCGTGGAGGCATCCGGCTCCGTTTTCGCATCGGCGGGAGTTGCGTTTTCGGTGGGAGTCTTCTCCAGAGTGGCTGTGCTTGCAGTCGTGTGAGCATCGCCTGAATCACCGATAGTGGCGATCAGGTCATTCACTGATACAATGTCGCCCTCTTTGGTTTCGATGCTCAGCAAAATTCCTGCGTAGGGAGAAGGGATCGGAACATTCGCTTTGTCCGTTTCAAGTTCCACGAGGTCTTCATCGAGTTTGATTGTGTCGC
>JACMPS010000094.1 GCA_014377395.1 Chthonomonadaceae bacterium | reverse complement strand
ATCAAATCAAAAGCGAAACGCTCCGACTGAAGGCTGAAACACGCGCTACTTTAGACCGGATCGGGGCTTTGCTCTAGAATGAGGGTAAGCGAAACTAAGAAGTGGAGGAGAAGTTAATTTTCTCCTCCGCTTTGTTATTTCCCGATTACCTTAAAAGATTGGTTAAAAGTTGCAATAGCAATGAACGCCCTCTAAAATTTCAGGTGAGGTGACAAGCATAGGAGATTTCGCTATGAAATCTGTTTTTGAGAGGTTGCAAGAGTGGTATCTCGCTCAGTGCAACGGAGATTGGGAACACCGATACAAAATCAGGATTGAAACGATTGATAACCCCGGTTGGACAATTAGCATCGAATTGGCGGAGACGGCACTCGCCGATGTCTCATTTGAGGAGTTCCAGGAAAACTACGAAGATGAATTGAATTGGCTCACTTGTTCTAAAGTAGGTACAACCTGGTGCGGCTACGGGGGTTCCTTGCAGTTGGAACGCCTAATTTCTCTTTTCCTGAAGTGGGCAGAGGTGTCCGTTGGTTCACACGATAGGGGAAACCCAGAGAGCGAAAAGGCAGGGAACTCGAAACAAGAGTCAACCGTAGACGAGGAACGCCGAAGCAAATCAAAAACAGACCTTTCGGCAAGCAAAATCAGCATCACGAAATTAGAGGAATGAGTTTAATGGCAGAAGTTTTCAAGTCCGAAACCACCGGATTGATGTGGTATCGCGGTTCCCTCCGAATACGCGACAATGCGGCACTTTATGCGGCTTTGCTCGAAAATGAGACGGTTTATTGCCTTTATGTTCTCGATGATTTTTATCTTAAAAACGCGGACATCGGGGCGGCACGAGTTAATTTTCTGCTGAAATCTCTCTCGGAACTCGCCCTTAACCTCGAAGCGCAGGGCGGACAACTCATCGTGAGAAATACCCGACAGGTCGCTGAGGAAGTGCTTCGGGTGGCTCAAGAGGTGGGTGCAGGGCGCATCTACATCAATGAGGATTATCTGCCCTATCCGATTCAGCGTGACGCAAAAGTCGCGGAACTCGCAAACGAAGTCGGTATCGAACTCAAGCAATATCAGGACATTTTACTGGTCGAGCCTTCCGGCGTTTTGACGGACAACGGCAATCCCTATTCGGTTTTCACACCCTTCAAGCGACGTTGGGAAGGAATGTTGAACACCCCGGAAGCGTACCGTTACGACGCACTTCTCCACAAACTGAAGACGCCAAAGAAAATAGCCGGACAGGAACTTCCCACCCTCGAAACCTACGGATTGCATCTCAAGCAGGACGTGTACCCTGTGGGAGAGAAAGCCGCCTACAAACGCCTCGAAGATTTTGTGTCGAAGGGATTGCCCGAATATCACCAGAATCGGGACAATGCCTTTGACCCGGAAAGCACATCAATCTTATCACCGCACATCAAATGGGGAACCGTTTCGATCCGAGATTGTTACCGGGCGGCACGAGAACAGGGCGGGCCCGGAGCCGCAAAATGGATTGATGAACTGGCATGGCGCGAGTTTTACTACGCGACCATTTACCACTTTCCGCACTCATTGGAGGGGCCGATGCTCACGGAGTATGGCGGGTTTCCCTGGATAGATTCCCCGGCAAATTTCGATGCGTGGAAAGCGGGCATGACGGGCTATCCCTTTGTGGACGCGGGCATGAGGCAACTGAACGAAACGGGCTGGATGCACAACCGCTTGCGACAGGTGACGGCTTCTTACCTCGTCAAAGATTTGTGCATTAACTGGCAAGACGGCGAGCGCTATTTCATGCAACAACTTGCCTGTGGAGACTGGCCCTCGAATAATGGCGGCTGGCAATGGGTGGCAGGAACCGGAACTGACCCGCGCCGCGCCACTCGCATCTTTAACCCGGTATTGCAAATGGAGCGGTATGATCCGCAAGCCGAGTATGTGAGACGCTGGGTTCCTGAATACGGCACGTCTCGCTACCCAAAACCAATCGTGCCACACAACGAAGGGCGCGATGAGTTTCTACGCCGCTTTGCAACGACGGCAGGGGGACGAGAAGCCATTCGTGCGGCACGACGCGAAGAAGCCGAAATCGCCAAGCGCGGTACAAAGCAGGGAAGCGGCAGAGGACAGAAAAAACTGTTTTAGTCTTTCACTCTGTGCTTCACCCCGATATCTTAGACTTATCTTGTCCCTTGAGCGTAAGTCCGGGGAATGAATTCCCCGGCTACAAAAGCGCAAAGTCCACCTCCGT
>JACMPS010000093.1 GCA_014377395.1 Chthonomonadaceae bacterium | reverse complement strand
TGAAATCGCAAACCGATTGGCTCTGCCCTGTGTTCTGATTGGTACAGAGAGAGATGCGGAACTCAATCGGGAGGTAGTGCGTCTCTCAAAAGCGGGGTTTCCACAAACTGTCTCCCTGCCACTCGACTTAGCCGGAAAAACCTCTCTTAGCGAAGTGGTTGCATTGCTGACGGAGGGCTGCCTTCACATTTGCGGCGACACGGGTTCCGCACACATCGCGGCGGCTCTGCAAACCCCGGTGGTTGCGATTTATGGACCGACTGACCCGACTTTCGCGGGTCCCTACGGGCAGCGAACAGGCGTCCTATTCAGACCGGAAATTTGTGGCACGGAATGTAACGCAAAGCGGTGCGCTCTGATCACTCAAACCTTCGGGGGAAACGAAATTGCGCCCTGCCTGAGTGCGATTACTCCGCTCGAAGTCATCCAAAAGGCGATCCTGAAATTAGGCGAAAAGAGCGAAGAACGATTGCAGAGCGAGAAGCGATGACCCCCACCGTCACAAGCCCACAATCAGAGACCCTGCGGAAAGCAGGCGCACCTCTGCGAGAAGAAATCGCTCGTGTTGCGTCCTCCCCGAAGGCGGCTCAGGCACGTCTTCAACTCCTTTCCGCAAAGCGTGTCGCACTGGTTACTAAATTTCGCTTTATGGGGGATACGCTTGTTGCCACCCCTTTTTTCGCGCAACTCAAAGCCGCCTACCCGCACCTGCACACCACGCTCTTCACGGCGCACACCGCCGCAATCGCCCTGCAAAACAGCACCGCGCTCGATGCCTTCGAGCCAATGGACAAACCGAACGGGCAACGCTTGCATCATTCCCGTGACCTGTACAGTCGCTTGAAAAACGGCAATTACGATGCGGTTTTTTTGCTGAATCGTTCTTTCGATAGTGCGGCTCTTGCCGCCTTCGCCGGAATCAAAACCCGAATCGGCTATGATAATGAGTGGCGTTCGCCGTTTCTCTCCGTGCCAATCCATTATCGCTGGGACAGAAACGAAGTGGACGCTCACCTCGATATTTTGCGGGCAATCGGCGTTCCTGCTCTTGACGCCCTGCCGGAACTGAGTTTCAGCCCGACGCAAATTCAGGAGGCACGACAGATTCTGAAAGCAAAAGGGTGGAGCGGTGAGCATGAGGGCAGACCCTTGCTCGGCTTTCAACCCGGTGCGAATGACCCTTTGATTCGGGAGTGGGGAGCAGAGCGGTATGCGACTGTAGCGGACAAACTCATTGAGGAAACGGGCGGTTTCGCACTGATTCTCGGTGGAAAAGAGGAGCGGGAAACGGCGGAGCGCATGGCATCTTCCATGAGTCGCCCCGTCCTTAACCTTGTTGGCGGATTGCCTCTCGCGCAGTCACTCGCCGTCATCGGATTATGCAATTTGTGGATCGGTAATGATTCAGGATTGCTCCATTCCGCAGTCGCACAGAGAGTTTCGAGCGTCGGTATTTTCGGACCCAACAAAATCGCAAGGTGGGGCTACGACACGCCGAAACATCGTTCCGTGACCCATTTTCCGGACACACCCGCAAAGGACGATGCGGCAATTCATCGGGCAATCGCCGCGATTTCCGTCACGCAAGTTCTTGACACCGCCCGCAGTGTGCTGACTACCCCGGACGACCTGAAAACTCATTGCGCCCCCTATTTCACCGACTCGCCGGAACACGCCCGCCTTCAAGCGGCAAGGCGGCGGTAGAAAAACCGAATGGAAACCACCCACTTGTCTTGGAGTAACACAGAGACACAGAGAAATGCAGCGAGGAGGAAAGAAAGCCTCTCACGCAAAGACACAGAGGCGCAAAGGGAGGAAGCAAAAGAGAAGAAAATCTTCACTTTAACACTCACCACTTGACACTTTCTTCTGCCTTTTAATCCCTATCATCGGTGTTAATCTGTGGATAAAATTTCTTTTGTATCTCTTTGTATTTTTCTTCTCCGTGCCTCTGTGTCTCTAACGCAGTGGGTGGTTAATCTGCATTTTTCAAGGAACTAACATGAACACGGTAACGGTTGGACAGGTAACGATTGGCGCGCCCGCCTCCCCCCTGGCATTGATTGCGGGGCCCTGCGTGATCGAAAGTCTGGATTTGTGCCGTGAAGTGGCTTCGACGGTGAAGGCAATCGCAGCGGAACTTGGGATCGGATTTATTTTTAAGGCAAGTTTCGACAAGGCAAACCGCACTTCAGGGATCTCATTTCGTGGCTTCGGGCTGGAAAAAGGGCTGGAAGTTCTGGACACGATCAAGCGCGAATACGGCGTTCCGGTTCTCACCGATGTCCATGAGAGTGATCAGTGTGCTCTTGTGGCTCAGGTGTGCGACGTGCTACAAATTCCTGCGTTTCTCTCTCGACAAACGGATTTGTTGCTGGCGGCGGCGAACACAGGCAAAACGGTCAATGTCAAAAAGGGACAGTTTCTGGCTCCCTGGGACATGAAGAATGCCGTTGCCAAAATCGAATCAACGGGGAATCGTAGCCTGCTCTTAACCGAGCGCGGCGTCTCCTTCGGCTATAATACGCTCGTAGTGGACATGACGAGTCTGCCGCAAATGCGTGATTTCGGCTACCCGGTTGTCTTTGACGGAACCCATAGCGTACAGCGTCCCGGTGGAGGGGAAGGCGGAACCTCATCGGGGGGTTTGCGTCAATTCATTCCGCATCTGACCCGTGCCGCCGTCGCCGTTGGATTGGATGCCCTCTTTCTGGAGGTTCACCCGGAACCCGAAAAAGCCCTCTCCGATGCGGCAACGATGCTTCCGCTTTCCGCACTCAAGGGACTGCTCCAACAAGCCCTGAAACTTCATGAAATCGCTCACGAGCCGTCTCTCCTCATCAGGTAGATTGGCAACAGTTATGATTTGTGCCCGATGTAGATCATTATGAAAACTTCTTTTTCTAGAATTGTGACTTTTTCTCTGCTTTCGCTTTGCTCCGTTTCTTTTTGTCAACGCCCTACCCCGTCCGTCCTTACCCCTCAAATCGTCCATAAAGTGGAAACGCTGTCCGGCACAGACTACACAGCGAAAATCGGTCTTTACGGAATGTTGGAAAGTCTGGAAGTGGACGGAAAGCAGTTTCTGGCATCACCGTTACTCTACGGAAATCAGAATTGGCGGTCTCTGAAAGCGTTTGGGTGGATTGTCACGAAAAAAGAAACGCTCTCCCCGAAAAGTATCCGCTACACCCTCTCCACATTGGAATTCGAGCAGGGAAAAAAGCCTGTTGTCGAAATGACCTATGAGGCGAAAGCCGATGTGCTAAACGTTACCCTGAAACGCCTCAGCAATGCGTGGGGAGGGCAGTTCGGGTGGCGCACTTCGCCAACCGTGCTGGGGGTCACAATTCCCGAAACCGCGCCTCCCGGCTTTAGACGGTTGCCCGGAAGAGGGATCACCTACGGCTTGCCCTATCCCGGCGACCGCCAGCAAATTCGGCAAATGGTCTATTCACTCGATGAGAAAGACATCACCCGGCTCGCCGTCGAATACCGGCTTGGTGATGCAGGCTACAATCGTCAGGGAGAGGGCGCAATCAACGGCAATGGGTGGGGACGTGAGCAGATAGACGATAAACCGCTTGAGTTTTCGTTTCGTCCCATTCTTGCAAATTCCACCGATGCAAAGGGGAAATCCGCCTCGACGGCCTCCGGAAAGTACGCCCCCGCCTTTGCGCTTTTCTGTGATAAGCCTGGAAGAATGTTCCGCCCCGACGAATCTATTTCCTTAAAATTGACGCTGAACAGTGCCATCTCTGACCCGCTCACCCTGACCTACTCGTTTGTCGGAATGGGAGAAAAAGTAACCGCTTTCAACGGCACTTCGACTCCGCTCAAGTCCGGCGCAGGTACCCAGAACAAATTCGACATTAATGCTCCCAAACGCCTCGGCTGGTATCGTTTGCGGGTGCAGCTCGCCCCGGCTCTGGGAGGCAATCTCACGCAGGACGAAATCGAAATCGGAGTTTACCGCCCGACAGCGGCGTTGCCGACCCCCGAAGTCAAAACGAACTCAGAAACTGAAATTACGGGACTGCTCGGCTTGAAGTGCCAACGTCTTAGCCTGACTTTCGGTGACTTTTTTCCTCTGCGTGAAAAGTCTCCCGTCGGTGATCCCGCTTACGACTGGAAACGTTTCGACGATCAGATTCAGCCTTTCGTCACGGAGTGCAAGCGAATGGGTGTGAATGGCGTTGCGTTGCTGAACAATCGCCCTGCGTGGTGCGACGAAACAAATTTCAAATCTCTGTTGAAGGCGATTGTCGCCCGACACGGGGACAAGCAGAAAGCGTGGGAAATCGAGAATGAGCCAAATGACCGCTACACTCCTGAAAATTATGTGAAGCAAGCCCTCGCGCCCGCTTATGCAGGCGCACACGCCGCCCGCCCCGATGTTGCGATCTTAGGTCCTGGCATCGTTCGTGCTGACCTGAACTGGTTTGCCCGATTTTTTAAGGCAGGCGGTGCAAACGTTTGTGACGCAATTTCAACACACACTTACACCGGGCATAATCGTTCTTGGGAAGAACACGGAAATGTGGAGCAATTACAGGGGATACGAAAACTGATGACGGAAGCCGGAGCAAAGGAAAAGCCGCTCTGGATCACGGAGTCGGGGTTTACATGGGACAATCACGCCGATATGCCCCGACTTCACGCGCAATACTGTGTGCGAAGTTTTGCACTGGCGGCTTCTGCGGGAATTCCCATCGAGCGATATTACTATTTTTACACGCGCTATGCCGGGTTTCAGCCCTGGTATCTCTATGACGAGGCACCGAATTACAGCGGCATGGCGATGCGCAATTACAGCACACTGATCTCAGGAAAAATGTTTTTACGCGAAGTAGACCTAGGGAGACACGCACATGGCATTACTTTTGCAGAGAAGTTAGTAGATAAGAAAGGCAAGGGCGAAGAGACAACTCTGCTGTGGACGGATGACTTCATTTCGACGGCACAGCTGAAAATCCCCGTGACCTCTCTCTTTCTGCGTGATCTCATGGGTAACCCGATCACGGCAAAACGAGAAAAAATGGGTGTTTGGAGCGTGGTGCTCTCAGGTTCCCCTATTTACCTGACCGTTCCGAAGGGAACAAAAATTGAGAGCCTGACACGCTGGGGCAAAGGCACGAATGTGGCACTGGCTTCTGCGGGGAGTACGCCTGAAGCCTCTTCTTCCGAGAATCCGGAACTCGCCGCAAACTTGAATGACGGAACGTGGCACTTCGACGATGGACAAAGTGCCCAGAAAATCTGGATTGCAAAGAAGGGGGAGAAAATGCCACAATGGACCTCTCTCACGTTTGACAAGCCGCGCACGATTGGCTCAATTTTCGTGACAAGCCCGTCGTCGAATGTCGGGTTGCCGGGGGTACGCGATT
>JACMPS010000092.1 GCA_014377395.1 Chthonomonadaceae bacterium | reverse complement strand
CCACCCGGGGCGCGGCATCCGCCTCTTCCTGAGTGAGCAGGTAAAGGGGCAATTCTTCTACCTCTTCCAACACCGCTCGCAAAAGCCGGTGCCAGCCATCAATAATGAGGAGCCTCTCTTCTTGCGGTACAGCAATGAGCGGTTTGCTCAGATCACGGGTGTGGGCATACGCTTCGTCAATCCCCTCGTAATGCTCCAAGATAAACTCAAGCGTCACTTCGTAGGCTTTAAGCGAAAACCGTATGGGCTTTCGTCCATCGGCGATTTGATTTCCTCCAGAAGGGAGATTCGGGAAATGCCCGCTCCTCACCTTCTGAAGTGTCCAAGATTTGAGGAATGGGTCACCTTCTGTGCCTCTTTCTTTATAATAAATCAATTTAAATATTGTCCGATAATAGATGGTTGGTTTCATATAAATTTGATTATGGTAACAACATTTGGAATTTTTACAATGTCTCTTGCATTGTCAATTTGAATTGACATAACTGTAGGTCAAGCATTCCGTGATATATTTAACTTTTTTTATACATCGCACGATGTTGCGTAGTTTTCCTGTGACATAATCTCAATTTCTGTTTTTATGCCTATACAAAAATTTCGGTCGTTTAATTTATTTTTTAGTTGCCCTTGCTTTTTTCACTGAATTGATTCTACAATACTTTCTCTACTTCTGATCTCTTTCCTGAAAGACTGATGAGACATTCAGGCGAGGTTCCTTTAAGTTAACCTCTTCTGCTCAATTTCTCATCTCAAGACGTGCTATGGCGACAAAGCGACATGCAACAGACAATTTTACCGTGACCCAGGCGGCGCACCTTCTCGGTCTTTCCGCGGAGACGTTGCGCCGAATGGATCGGCGAGGTGATGCCAGTCCCTCTTTGCGACACGGAACCCGGCGGATCTACACGCAGGACGATATTTCCCGCCTCCGTGATCTGGTGTCCGGACGTAAACGCAAAGCATGCACCACCATTGCGCTGGTCAATCAAAAGGGGGGCGTCGGCAAAACAACGATTTCCATTAACCTCGCTGGTGCTCTCGCGACACAGGGACATCGAGTGCTGATCGTTGACTTCGACCCACAGGCAAACTGTTCGTTCGGTCTGGATGTTCTCTGGAATGATGTCGAAGCCTCGATTGCCGATGTGATTGGCTACGAGACTTCGGGACCCTCCCGCACTCTTGGAGAGGTCACACGCCCCACGATCTATCATCCAAACCTTCACCTTGCTCCCTCCCACCTTAATCTTGCCGCGGCAGAAATGATGCTTCACAATGCGCTGGGGCGCGAGATGAAACTGGACAAGGCCATCGACTCCGTCCGCAACGATTACGACTTTATTTTTATTGATGCTCCTCCCTCCCTCGGACTGCTTTCGATCAATGCAATGGTCGCTTCCGACGCAGTTTTGATTCCGATTGACGGAGCCTTTTCCTTAGAGGGAGTACGCCAGTTACTTCATACCCGAAAGGGATGCGCGGAACTCTCGCGTCACCCGATCCATGTGCTGGGAGGAGTGTTGAACCGCCAGCGTCTGATTACTTCCAACGCCACCGTGATTCTAGAAATGGCTTCTTCGATCTTTGGAAAAAGAATGTTTCAGACGGTGATCCCAGAGCGTACGGCGGTGGACAGTTCCACTGCGGCAAGATTTCCAATTGTGTTTACCGGTGAAACCGAAGCAGAGCCTTACTTCTTTCTTGCGGACGAAGTGGTTCGTAATCTATCCGAGCTAACCAGCTCATGAAAACGGAACCAACGATGACTTCCTCAAAAGACGAACAGATCAGTCCAATCTTACAGGTTTTTCCGGATAACCGACGCGGCAAAGGAAAACGCACGCGCCCTGACCTTTCCTCTACGGTTGCAGCAGCACAGGCTCTTCTACAAGAGGGTGATCAGGCGCATGAGGGCATTCCCACTGATGCTCGGAATTTACTTTTAGATCAGATCGAACCCGATCCGCTTCAACCCCGACGCCACTTTGCTACAGAGGAGCTTCGGTCCCTCGCCGAAGACATTGAACGACGTGGAGTTCTATTGCCGATTCTGGTACGCCCCCCAGAAGGGGGAAATGGCAAATATCGCATCATTTCCGGTGAGCGTCGCTGGCGTGCGTGCCTACTCATTGGAAAATCGCGAATCCCCGTGCGGATTCGTACGATGAGCGACGAAGAGGTTCAGGAGGCACAGCTTGCGGAGAACGTGCAACGCAAAGACCTCTCCGATATCGAAAAAGGACGTGCTCTGCGGCGGCTCTACGAAATTCGCAAAAAGCGGAACTCCAAAGCTACATGGGAAGATGTCGCTACTGAAGTTGGGCTGGGTCGGGCGCGAATCCATGACCTTTACCACCTTGCCTCCCTACCAGATACTATTGCTCAACTCATCGAAACTGGTCGGCTTTCTGGGAGCCATGGAACTGTGCTCTTTCGAGCTCAGGAAAATCTGGACGAGACCACCTTGATTCAACTGGCAACGGAAGCCGCTCGTTCTGAAACCCACCGTAACGGAGGGTTTCAGATGTCCGTTTCCGGGTTGCGTCAGGCGATTCAGGAGCAATTACCGCCGGAGCTTCTCTTCTCTACGGGGGGAGCAAAAGAGAGAGCAAAATCAAAACGTCCTTCTGTTCCCCCCGGCGGCGCAGGGCAAATTCTGCTGAAACAAGTTTCCAGAGCGATTGAGCGGGATCTTTTTTCCTTTGAGGAGCGGCAATTTTTGATTACCTTGCTTCAGAAATCTGAACGAGATGATACCGACGAAACAGAAGAGGAGGACGCACTATGACGCTTAACCATCGCTCACTTTGTCAATTCAAATTGACACTTTTGCAAAACGGACTCCTACCCGTTTTTGCATTTGAAAGAGAAATACGTCCACTCTTCTAAAAAGATTTTGGGACACGGAAGAATGTTTACATGGCACCATTTACATTCCGCTATATCTTCCGCCCCTATGAAGACCTCAACGGAGCAATCCCACGAAACTCAAAAGGGAGCTTCGTACAGGGGTCGAAACCCCTTTCGTCTGTAAATCTTGACTTTCAAGCAATGAGAAGGGCCATTATGCTCTCCCTCCTTTCATAAAATTCCATGATGCATCCAACTGAAACTTTTCCGGGGTTTGCCCCCCCCGTCAGCAACACGACCTATACACCGAATCAGTTTTTCGATGTGGTGCTTCCTCATGCCTCCCGTGGAGCCGTGCGTCTTGTTGCCTACCTCCTCCGTAAGACGTTGGGCTGGTGCGATGCGGAGGGCAACCCGCAGGAACCAGAAGTAGAGATTTCCTATCGACAACTGGAGCAACATGCAGGGATTGGGCACAGCTCGATCCGGGGTGCACTGGAGGAGGCACTGGCTTCCCATTACATTTTGTGTGTACGTTCCGGCAAAGCCAGTTGCTCAGGGTTGGCGTCTTCCTCCGCTCTTTATGCATTACGCTGGGATGAGAATGACACCTATTTGAATCGAGCAGAAACCTTCAGGGGATTTTTCGCCGGAAACGGAAACCGAACCTATATTCCAAACTCATTTTTTGATCAGGTGATCCCCGGCGAGTCGCTTGCAGTAGTGCGAGTGGTAGGGGTCATCCTTCGCAACACCATCGGGTATCAAAACCGATATGGATTTCGTCGGCAACAGGTCGCCATGTCCCTATCGGAAATCCAGAAACGCACGGGCATCAAGTCACAAACTAATATCTGTAAAGCCCTGCAATACGCGCTTCAAGCCAATTACCTGATACGCATCGAGGAGGGACACCTTGATTTGACGGGTGGCAGGAAAAGTAGCCCCGCGGTCTACAGACTAAGCTGGCAGGACGACAACCAAACCCCAATTCTCGCCCCTTCCGCAGAATTTGCGGACACACAGCAAAAGCGAGAAAAGCCAGTTGTCAGTGACCACTCCGAAAAGAGTAGTGGTACATGCATCTACCACTCCGAAAAGAGTAGCGGAGACCACTCCGAAAAGAGTAGCGGAGACCACTCCGAAAAGAGTAGCGGTATTAAAATAAAACAAAATAAAACCAATATAAATAAAAACAACAACAGCACCGTAGTCGTCTCTGAAGCTTTTTCTGTTGCTGTTTTATATCGCCCAACTAATCAATCATCAGACTCGGGAGCGTCCAAACCGAAACCAGCACCGGAAGACCCACTTACGTCGGAAATCTCGCGTAGTTTACAAAACCTCGGATTTGATGACACCACCACTCACTGGCTTATCAGCCATCACCCTCTCCCCATGATTCGTCAGCAGATCGAATGGCTTTCGGATCGAAAATATACCCGAAACAAATTGGGGCTTCTCCGTCGTGCGATTGAGGAAAACTGGGGATCCCCCGAAAGCTCGGTTGCCGAAGTGCTCCCTTCTCCCCTGCAAAACGAGGAAACGCTTGCCTCTGAGCCAACTCCGACAGGCTTGTTTGCGTCCTCGTTTTACGCGGGGTGGGCGGACAATCCGGGGACTGCTCTTGCCTCTCCCTCTCGAAACGATCTCATTTCCGCCACGCCATACATTCAGTTCCTGCTCGAGTGCGGAATGGAAGAGGCGCAGGCTTCTGAGTGGGGAAGGCGACTGGGTGCTTTTGTACGCGAAGCCGAGAAAAATAATCCGAAGGTAGTTCGCTCGCTGGTGTATGCCCTTCGGGTTCACGGAGACTCCTTTCTGACCCGTGCCCGGAACGAGATAGGGCAGAAAAAACAGCGAGGTCGTGAAACGGAGAAGCGAGCCCACCACACTTGGTACCAGAAGGCTTATCAGGACTATCTGAGGCGCCGGGAAACCGAAATTCGCAACGAGGAACCGGTCGCCTACGAAACCTTTGAAGCGGACGAGGCAACAAAACGGACAAAATTTGAGTGCGGGATTTTAGCCCGGTCAAAAATCGCAGAGCGGATGCGGGAAGCTCATGATCGCGAAGAGGAGCGGCTGGCACGGTTCGGCACATTTTTTCAGCAAGAATCCCTGCCAATCGTTCTGGACTTTTGGAACTGGGACACACAGGAAAACCCGAAAGGATTTAGCCCAAGCTGATCAAGGTTCTTTTTTGATCCATGAGGGAAATAGGCTGGTAAGGGGAAACTTTGTAGAAGCAAGGCAATCCCGGTGAAGAGCAGTTGAGAGGTCAGATACCTCAAGGGAGGATGCCTTTTCCCGAGGCAGAAACCCCCTTCTCCCGTTGAAAAAGTAATTCAACGGTAATTTGCCTGAGCCGGGTTAATCCCTCGCAAAAGGGGAAAACAGCAAGGGCAAATCCTCAGCGAAAAAAGGACGTTCTTTCCCCTTTTGGTTTCCCTATTTTACCCTCCGGCTCTACCGCCGGGCGGAGTTCCTCGGGGTGCGCTTCCACGTAATCGAGCAACACGCTTCGACATTCCTGCCCGCGCTTTCCCGCTTTGCCCCGGGGAGGCATTAGGCTCGGATCCACCATCCCTACCCGGTCAAAGAGCGTCGTCTAGCGATATTTAATCGTCGAGAGCGAGGTGCAAAGCCCCTCAGCGATCTCCCTGTCTGAACGCCTCAGCCGCGCCTCGCACAGCACATGGCGTTCCTCCTCGTTGAAGTAAAACCGGGGCGGCGTGTACAGAAACGATCTCACCAGCGCACAGCCGTCCCGAAGGCGTGATTCCCTCGCCATGATCCCCATGAGAAACGGAAAGTGATCCGGGTTCTCGGGACGGGGGTGGGTTCGGTAATACTCACCGAAATCGGAGAGGCACCGTAGCCCCGCGTATTCACACCGTTCCCGAAACTTCGTCCCAAAGCCTTCGATGAGGATTTCCCGAAGACAGTACCCCTGATACACCCGAAAGAATTGCTCTTCCAGCGCACTGCGAACACTGTGGGCGGCTTCGGGGGAGAGAAACGGCTCTGCCCACGTCCAGTGCGTGACCATGAGGTTTAACCCCGGTTCGGTGTTCGCCTCTGCCAGGTGAGACCGCTCGATCAGTGGCCACGATCCATCCGCCATAGGCTTTGTGGCGTGAACGAGATTATAGGGAGCCCCTCCCGCTCTCAGCCACTTCGAGAACGCATCAGTCACAAAGACCGCCGCCGCAAACGCACACATCTGCGGCTTTCCTCCCCTATCTTTCCCTTCGATAACCAGCGAGAGCATCGCCCCCCGGTCAAAAAAGGTGAACCACTCGTGCCTTGCGTTTTCCTTCCAGTCGGGGGTGCGACGAAAGCAGGCGCACTCCATCGCAAACCACCTCTCAAAATCTTCGCGTTTGCCTTCTCGAAAGGTGAATTCCATGTACGATTTACTTTCTCTTTCTTGCCTATTTTTGATTTTTCAGGCTTTTATATTTACGTAGACAAAAAAT
>JACMPS010000091.1 GCA_014377395.1 Chthonomonadaceae bacterium | reverse complement strand
TCCTCCCCCTTACGAAAGGGGGAGGTTAGGAGTGGATTGGAAATTGCCACTGCCTCTAACCTCGCTCTGTCTGCTTCTTGCATCAGAGAAAAGAGTCGAGACCTGTTTTGAGTTGAGCCGCTTCGCATAAGGTAATTTGCTCACAGAAAAAAGACAGCGGCGGCATTTTCAGGACTAACGCCCACCCATAAATCGAGGTCCTTTGTGTAACGCGGCTCTGCGTATTTGACGACAGCGTAGCCTGCAATGATAAGGTATCTAACTGCGTTGGCGTTGAAAAGACTCAACAGATCTCTGAAGTCGGAGTTCGTCCGGATTTTTTCCTTTGATCAGATAGGACTCGACAACAAGTTCCCAGGTGGCTTCCAGACGTGCCTCGTCGCTCTGCGTTTGCCAGAAAATCAAGTCGAACCGGCGATCCATCTCTTCTATCTTCCCCGTGCGTTCCATAAATCCGGTTCTCATGTTTCGCTCTCCTCTTTCACTGCTCTCAATTTAGATGCTTTTAATAGAAATTCCTGCCTGTAGATCGTACGCAACTACTCAGTTAAGGCGAAGGGAAGTCTTTCTTCCGGCGTGTTCCAGTTGGTGAAACTGAGAAGGTCAGGGTCGCGTGTGCGTAATTCCTCTTCCCTAATAGTGCGAATGGAAAGAGAGCGCAACAGTTTTTGCAAAGAGCGTTCGCCGTCTCGCATCGCCTTGCGGAGCGGGCCGAGGGCAAGGTCGGAATAGGCGGCATGGAGCGGTTCGAGGCGTCCCCCGATCTCAGGAACAAGTGCAACCGCACTCTCTCCGCGACTGAGCGATTCCGTGAGGCTGTCCTTTAGAAACGAAAGAAGCGCAGGATTGAGGAAAGGCTGATCACACGCCACAACAAGATGAACGCCCTCCCCCGCCGCGAGTAGTCCGGTGAAAAGTCCCCCTGCGGGGCCTGCGTCCGGCAACGCATCTGCCCTCAGAAACGTTCCCGCCGGGTGATACCTGTCCTCCGTGTCCGCCACCACATAAACCAGAGATTCTACTGACGCCAATCGCTCTGCAATCGTGTCGAGAAGCGGACGCCCCTCAAAGAGCATCGTCGCTTTGTCTTGCCCCATACGAATGCTTTTTCCACCCGTCAGGATGATACCCGCCATCTCGCTTCCCCCTCCTTAGTTTGCCCTTTACAGAGAACTCATGCCGACGAAATTTGATTAACCACCCACCTGTCTTGGAATAACAAAGAGACATAGAGGCACAGAGAAGAAAAATACGGAGAGACCCGCAAAAACACAAAGGCGCAGAGCAAAGGTACAAAAGCAAGAGATGAGGGCATTTGTCTTGGCTTTCCTCTCCCGGTTTTTTGGGGTGGGGGCAAGAGTAAATCTTCATCTCAACACTTAATCCTTAACACTTTTCCCTGCATTTTACGAAGCGGTTTCCTTACTCGTTTTCCCGGCTCGATACTCGGCTATTGCTTTCTTTGCGGCTTCGCCACGAAGCGTCAAATCCGAAAGCCACTTCTTGTGGAAGGGACGCAGGGCTTCCGCAACCGTTTGAGCAATCACGAGATCACGAAACCATTTATCGTTTGCCGGAACAATCGTCCAGGGGGCTTCCGGGGTCGAGGTTTTGTTGATTGCGTCTTCGTAAGCGACTTGGTAATCGTTCCACAGGTCACGCTCCTGCCAGTCTCCTACGCTCAATTTCCAAGATTTGGTGGGGTCGGCTTCGCGTGCCATCAGGCGTCGCTTTTGCTGGTCTTTGGTGATATGCAGGAAAAACTTCAAGATAATCGTGTTGTTGCTGGTGAGCAACCTCTCGAAGTCGCAAATACGGTCATAGCGTCCCCGCCATACCTTTTCGGTTGCAATCTTGTGAACGCGCACCACCACCACGTCTTCATAATGGGAACGGTTGAAGATAGAGATTTGTCCGAGTTGAGGAGCGCAGGGATGAATCCGCCAGAGAAAATCGTGTCCGCGCTCTTCCTCTGTCGGCACCTTAAAAGAGGAGACCACACAGCCCGTATTGTTGAGCGCGTTGGAGAGACCCCGAATGACACCGTCTTTCCCGCTCGTGTCCATGCCCTGTAGCACAATCAGCAGGCTCTTCTCGCCGCTCGCGTAGAGGAGAGCCTGCAATTCGGCAATCTCGGTGTGAAGGGCAGTCGTGTGCATCACTGCCTCCTCCTTGCTCATCTTTTGCACATCTGTCGGATTGATTTTGCTCAAACTGATGGTCTTCTTGCCGTCTACGCGATGTACTTTTATCATAAGTTATTCTCTTGATCCCTTGTCGTTCCGATCCAAACCGGAATGGCGTGAGTGTGACACGTCCCTTCCGGACTGTCGGGAGTGTCTCTTTGCAAGTAGTCCTTCGATCAGATGTTTTTTGTACCTGAGATACTTTCGGTTGTGCAACTGCCTTATGTTCCACTCTAGCGCGAACAGCACTGTTTCGCGATTACTTCTTGATCACACGGCGACCATCGAAGACGGGTGCGACTGATTTCTTCGTGCGAATATAGGCGAGTGTGGTTTCAAGGCGCGGCTTTTTCGTGTCCATTTGATCAGCAATTCCCTCCAAAATGAACTTGCCATAGTAGTTGTTAGTCACGCCGGAATAAAGTTTGTCGTCCTCAAGAGGTTTGCCGCCTAGCGTTACTTTCGTCACTTCGCCGCGTTCGATTTTGTAGCGTAGCCCCGAAACCGCCGGTTTGTGCTTGAGCAGGATCGCCTTAATCTGTTTCCCGGTGGCGTGAAAGGAGACAATCGTGTTGCCGAAGGGATCCATACTGACCATATCGGCGTAGGTAATTTTCCCTCTGGCAAGCGGAGCGCGAACTCCCCCGAAGTTCTCAAGATCGAACTCCGCGCCCATCTCCTCCCGCACGGCATCACAAATCAAATTGTACTCCGCGAAGTCGTCACCCTTCTGTATAAAGTCGCCCGTTGCCTCACCAAGCACCTCAGCGTACTTCGTCCTGATCGGTTTCCAGTAGTCTTCGATTACCTTTGCAACGTCGGCGTCCTCCGCCAGACTCGCTGTCACCGGAAGCAAGGCACCTGTATAGCGCGACACAACCCAGTCGTCATTCGCCTCTTTGTGAAAGGTCAGATCGAGCCTACCGAGTGACCCGCCCCACTGGTGATCCTGCACGATCACGGTTCCCCTTGCGGAATAGGAGCGCAGGTCATCGGGATGAGGAATCAAGATCGGTTTGGGCAGTAGCGTATGAGAGTGACCCCCGACAATTACATCTATGCCGGGGACAACCGCCGCCAGTTGCATATCTTCCTCAACGCCAATATGGGTGACAGCGATCACGATATCCGCCCTCTTCCTGAGTTCAGGGACGAGTTTCTTGGCGGACTCAAGCGGGGTTTCCATGAGAATGTCGGTTTTCGCGGCATTGTAGGTGCGGGCATCATAGGTCATTAGCCCGAAGAAAGCGA
This sequence comes from Chthonomonadaceae bacterium, assembly GCA_014377395.1. Taxonomy (GTDB): domain Bacteria; phylum Armatimonadota; class Chthonomonadetes; order Chthonomonadales; family Chthonomonadaceae; genus JACMPS01. The sequence goes on along the minus strand of JACMPS010000091.1, from coordinate 3,935 downwards.
TCTTCACGCCGTTAATTACTTTGATCGTGTAGGGCGTGAACACGGAATTCCCGGTTGCCTTCTCGAAAGAGTTTGCGGAGAGATAGGGGAACTTCGCTTCACCAATGAGTTTTTTGACCTGCGAGAGCGGATTGCTGTACTCATGATTACCGGGGCAAGCCAAATCAACCCCGATAGCGTTCATCACGGCGATGTCGGCGTCTCCGTGATACTCCGTCGAAAACGGAGTGCCGTCGCAAATATCGCCTGAGTCGGTCACAAGGGTAGCGTGTCCACTCTCTGCCCGGATACGTTTGATGAGGGTAGCGCGTCGTGCCGCCCCGCCGATGTCGCGCTTCTGACGCAAAAGCGAGACAAACGAATTCTTGTCCCGAATGTCAGGATAGGAAAAGGGAAGCAGATGCCCGTGTGTATCGTTGGTGTGCAAGATCGTGAGTTTTACATCTTGCGTTTGTGCAGAGGCGGTGTGACCGATTAAAAGCAGAGAGCCGCAAAGCAAAAGTGAGCGGCGCGTCATCGGTGAAAAAAGGGTAGTTTGGGTGTTCATGTTTCGTTTCTGTCAATCCATTTGGTGAGCGTCGGCATTTGATGCGTTTCGAGCAAATCGAGCAAACGTTCCGGGTCGGTTTCTGTGACGATCATCGCCCGATGTTCAGGGCGGACAAACCGTTCTGAGACAGCGTGATCGAAAAGCGCGAGAAGGGGATCGTAAAACCCGGCAACATTCAATAGGGCGCAGGGCTTGCGGTGAAGCCCGATTTGTGCCCATGTCACCACCTCGAAAAACTCCTCGAACGTTCCGCAACCTCCCGGCAAAGCGACAAAGGCATCGGAAAGGTCGCTCATCAGGGCTTTACGCTCGTGCATGGAACCCACAATTCTGAGGTCTTGCAGATGCGTGTGCACGACTTCTTTACGGACAAGGGCTTCCGGGATCACGCCGATAACCTCACCCCCCGCCCTGAGTGCGGCGTCGGCAACAATTCCCATCAAACCCACCTGCGCCCCGCCATAAACCAAGCCATAACCGCGCTGTGCAATGGCGACACCGAGGGCATCCGCAACGTCGGCGTACTCAGGCTTTGCACCGCGACTCGAACCGCAGAACACGCAGATTCGCTTCAATTACGCTCTCTCCTGTGACTGAACACTTGAGGAAGATTGAGGAGAAATCGGAGAAACCGCCTCGCGCACACTCCTCTCCAACGGGGAATAATCCCCGTCTTCGCGTTCCAATTGCATGAAGTCAGCGAGCGGCGTCGTGCGATTGCACATAAAGCGCGGGATTCTCAGGTGATTTTGTGACGCGGAATGATACAGAAACGGGTGACAGAGGTACACGTCTCCCGGCTCCGCGACAGTCTCGACCACGCGAAGAAATCCCCCGTCCACATCGGGCGTCTCGGTGTCCATAAAATAGGCGTTTCGTTCCTGCGGTGTGCGTGTGTCCTCTGTCTTCCCGGTGAGTTCCGCGAGGTACGGGTGACTGAGGTTACATTCTCGAATGGCGGCATTCAGGTCTAGCGGCTCGGCTTGAGAAGCAAGATAACGCGCTACGATTCTATGTGATCCTTCGACGACAACGGTGATACCGCCTTTGGGCTTATTCTCCGAAAAAAAGCAAAGGGCGAGCAAGCCCTGCTCTTTCGCATGGACGGTGTGCTGAAAGTGAATGCCGTCCCAGTGCCAACCGTTTTTGGGAACCGCCCATTCTTCCTCTGAACCGACTGAGAAGTTGACGGGCCACCATCCCCATTGGACGGGCTTACCTTTGTTGCGCCAGCGACCTTCACCGACTAAGTCCTCGATTGCAATTTCAAGGCGTTCGGTGGCGCAACGATCAAACGCCCCGCCGGAAAAGTTCTCGTGAAGGTGAACCATTGGCTTAGTCCAGGTGCTTGGATCGTCTTTGAGTACGCCGTCTTGTTCGAGGCGTTTCCAGACAATGTCCTGTGCGTCGAGGGCGTCTTCACGCGAGAACGCGCCTTTGAGGTGGACATAGCCTTTTTCGATAAAATGGGTGATCTGTTCGGGTGTCAGGACGCGAGATGTCGTCATTGTTTTCCTCCGTATCCATACGTGCGTTTAGTTTACCCGAAAGGGGGCTGGAACCGGGTGAATGAGTTGGAGATGCCCTCACGTTGCCCCTGATCGCAAACGGATGCGCCCTCACCCCAACCCCTCTCCCTGCCACTCGTGCCTCGTTAGGGAGAGGGGCAATTGCAAGGTTGTGCCATTTGTGAGGTGATTGCCGAAAGCATGAAATTCGGTTTCCCCCTCCCCTCCTGCAAAAGAGCGCGGGCGCATCCGTATTGACTCCCCCTCTCCCTGATGAGCCTAAGCGACTGGCAGGGAGAAGGGGTTGGGGGGTGATGGCAAAAGAGGGGAATAGATGAGGGGGCAAAAAGGGCAAGCGGGAGGTTGTCCGGGGAATGAATTCCCCGGCTACAGAAGCGCGAAGTCCACCTGCGTGGACTGAGAAGTCAGATCACATTAAATCTGTGAATGAGAGAAAAGATCGAACAACTCTGTGCATTGGCTCCCCCTCTTACAAACGGCAGGGAGAGGGGTGATTGGACGAGATCAGCGGTGAGGGTTAAGGGCTACCCAGTACCGCTATCTTCCCTCCCACTTCTGTTATTTTCTGCCTGCGCCTCATGCAATGCGCTTACAATCTGATCCTTGTCTATCCATAAATTCGATAAGGCACCAACAGCCGCACACTGCACCTCACTGTTCTCATCCTTGAGCGTGCTGAATAAAAATCGGATGAGAGGGAGGGAGGCTTCTCCTGCGTCACCCAGTGCCCAGACCGCACACGTTCGTACCGCCGCATCCTCATCTTGTGCCGAATTGAGGAGAGCGTCAACAATCCCCAAACTTTCTATGTCCTTACTGATGCTTATTGCGAGGTCGCTTATCTGCATGTCTTTGTTTTTGTCTTTGAGCCTTTCTCGAAAGACACTCATAAATTGAAAACAATCTCTTCTTGCATCCCTCATTGCCGACATTGCCCTTACACGCACAGCACTGTCTTCCTGCTTAAACAAGACAAGTAAGATACTGAATACTTGATCGGAATTCCGTGACCACTCAGCGAATATCTGTTTTGCTTTGTGAGCCACATCGTTGTACCGATTCTCACAAGCTTCAAGCAACAGGCTAACGCCTTCAGGTGAACTCTGTAACAATTTGCCCAGGCTATGGACTACTTCTAAACGTACATCTGCGCTTTCATCCGCTAACATTTCGCGCAGGACACGGAACACATTTAGAGAGTCCTGCCGCAACACGCCCAGTGCAAATGCGATTTCACACCGTTGCTCCCAGTTTTCGTGTTTCAGTATCCTGCTTAGTGCGGTAGAAACTTCTTCAGAGCCTTGCACGAGTTTGGCTAACTCTATTGCCGCCACGAACCCGATCATACTCTTTTTATGCTTTAAGTCTTCGAGCAACAGATGAATTTTCGCGTCAATGTCGGGTTCCACGTCGTTACCTCGTTTCGGGTTCGGCTTGCCACATCTTGCGAAAGTGTACCCGAACCCACGACGGGCAAACCTACCCCACCTCGACAGGCGGCAACAAAATGAGCGGCGTCTCCTGTCCCGTAAGCAAGTTTATAAACCGATAGGCGGGAGCGTAACAACCCGGCGCAAGTGACACCGAGACCTCAAGCGACCCCGCCGCAAGTGCCCTGAACCCCTGAGAACGGTAGCGCGAAAGGATCGGCTTGCGAAACTTATTCGCGAGAGGCTGACACCAGAACTCCGTGACCACTTCCGGCGCGTTCGGCGTCTCCCCGGTGAAAAGAAGTTGCCCAGGATCGCCCCTCGCAGTGACCGTCACACGATCCCCGAAAAAAGGGCGTGTGGGCGGCATCGAAAGGCTCACTCCGTCCTCATTGACCTGCAAAAACTTGCGGGCAAGCGAGAGAT
>JACMPS010000090.1 GCA_014377395.1 Chthonomonadaceae bacterium | reverse complement strand
GGGGCTGGAAACTTACGACCTTTACAGTGGGCGTAAAGCCTATCACATTTCGGGCATTGCAAAGCCCTCCGTAATTAAGGAATTGACGGGCGGCGGCATCATCAAGCCCGTTCGCCAGAATGTGGATATTTGGATTGATCCGAAAACCTCGCTCGCAGTGCGAGTTCACTGTGATCTTGCCTGGTACCAGTCCGCGAAAACACCGGAGGGGAAAACGGTGCAAGTAGGCAATGCTCTCAGTTTCGATGAACTGAAAAAGTCACAAAAGTTAAATGGGGCGATGGATGATAAAAGTTTCCGGTTCGATCCGCCCAAAGGCGCAACTCTGAAATTTCAGACACGAAAAGAATAAGACTTTCGGCTTTCTCCCCTTATGTAAGGGGAGACTCTGGGTGGGGTTCGTTGTTTTTGGCGGCGACAATGGTTTGATGGATTTGAACGGTGGAACGATTGATCAACGGTATTGATCGTGCAGACGGTTTTGTCGTCAACGGTCTAGTTTATCCTTGCGTTAAGCACCTTCGGTGAGGGCGTCCTGTCGGACGCGATGCGAGTAGAGAAAACAAATCTCAACCCTCTCCTAGCCTCCCCCCTTCCGTAAGGGGGAGGAACCGGATTGATACGTACACTTTATGAGCAGGGAGTGAGTCCATAACAAAAACAGAGCCACGATCTTTTTTATGAGATTGCGGGCATGAAAAGCACGGGAGTATTGACTTTGCGCGTTGTGCGTGATATACTGAGACCAATCTTTTAATTTTGTAAAGCGTTGATAAGGCACATTAGGCAAATTTCGTGACTTTCAGAGAGCCGTCGGGTGGTGCGAGACGGTAGCACGGTTTGTCGAAACTCTCCTTTGAGCTGAACGTTGAACCCTTCCGCGATTGACCTAAATCTTCGTTGAAGCCAGTAGGCGAACCGGTTTGCGTCCGATATTGCGCTACTAAGTGGTCGGCTGTTTTTCTCTCTTATATAAGAGAAGCGAAAACATCGTTCGTGTTTCGATAACGCGAGCCGATTACAAGGGTGGTACCGCGTGAGGAATAGCCTCTCGTCCCTTGAGGATGAGAGGCTATTTTTGTCAATGAAATTTGATCGAACCGTAAGTTTACCGTGCAAATTCACCGATGAAACGGTAAACACTATTGAATGGAGACGAGAACGATGGCTAAGTTATCTGGAGCGCAAATTTTGCTGGAGTGTATGAGACAAGAGCAGGTCACGCACATTTTCGGTTATCCCGGCGGGGCGGTTCTCCCCATTTACGATGCAATTTTCGATTGTCACGACATCAAGCATGTCCTTGTTCGGCATGAGCAGGGCGCGGCACACATGGCGGACGGCTTTGCACGCTCCACCGGAAAAGTCGGTGTCTGCCTTGCCACATCGGGTCCAGGTGCCACCAATCTTGTCACAGGAATTGCAACCGCCTATATGGACTCGATCCCAATGGTGGCGATTACCGGGCAGGTTCGCACTTCCTCGATTGGCAAAGATGCCTTTCAGGAAGCGGACATTACCGGAATTACGATGCCGATCACCAAGCACAATTATCTGGTGAGACGAGTCGAAGACCTTGCCCCTGCCCTCGCCGAAGCCTTTTATCTCGCGCGATCCGGCAGACCCGGTCCCGTTCTCGTGGACATTCCCCTTGACATCAGCCGAGGGATCATCGAGTTCGATGCGGCGACGGATTACCCGCGCACCGTCAATATCCCTTCGTATCGTCCGGCAGGTCCCAACACGCGCATCCCGGAACTGCAAATCAGAAAAGCGGCGCAACTTATCGCCGAATCCGAGAAGCCCGTCTTGTACATTGGCGGCGGCGCGATTGCCTCCGATGCTCAGGACGTTGTGACGGAACTGGCGGAACGCACCAACATTTTGACAACGACAACCTTGCTTGGCAAAGGCGCACTTGACGAAACTCATCCGCTTTCGATGGGAATGTTGGGGATGCACGGAACCGCCTACGCCAATCACGCCGTTTCACAATGTGACCTGCTGATTGCAGTGGGAGCGCGATTCGATGATCGCGTAACAGGTGACGTGAGCAAGTTTGCCGTCAACGCGAAAATCATTCACATTGACATTGACCCGGCGGAAATCGGAAAAGTGATCGTTCCCGACGTGCCGATTGTCGGCGACGTGAAAACGATTTTGACGGAACTGCTCAAATTTGTTCAGCCTCGTCCCGCGACCGCGTGGAACGATCAGATCATGGATTGGAAAGTGCGTTTTCCGTTGATCTACCCGCAAGATGGACTGCTCTACGCCGAGTACTGCATCGAAAACGCAAGTGCCACCTTTGGGCATGACTGCATTATGACCACTGACGTGGGGCAACACCAGATGTGGGCAGCGCAATATTTCAAGAGCAAGCGACCACATCAGTGGATCACTTCGGGCGGACTTGGCACGATGGGCTACGGACTTCCTGCCGCAATCGGAGCGCAATTCGCGAATCCGGATAAGCGTGTAGTTTGTATCTCAGGAGACGGCTCTTTCCAGATGATGACGCAGGAATTGATGACGGCAACGGTTTACGGACAGCCCGTGATCACTGTAATCATCAACAATAAATCTCTGGGAATGGTGCGCCAGTGGCAAGAAATGTTCTACGAAGAGCGTTACAGCCAGGTTGATTTGCAAGCCTCCCCCGACTTCGTGAAATTGACGGAAGCCTACGGCGGTGTTGGCTTAACTGCTGAGACACCTGAAGAGTTTCTGATTGCAATGGAGACGGCGAAAGGCGTAACGGATCGTCCCGTTGTGATCAACTGCTTGATTCCTCAAAAGGAAAACGTCTACCCGATGATTCCTTCCGGGCAGTCCATTAAAGAGATGATGATTCGTCAAAACCTCGAAGAACTCAAGGTAGATGTTCACCGAGATGGTTCAGAGTGGTCGTTTGCCGATCAAGAAACCCTGCTCGAAGAATACGTCGAAGTGACGAAAAAGTAGTTTGCCCCCCTTTATGACCTCATTGATCTCCCCTCTCTTGAAAAAAATCAGGAGAAGGGAGAGCCAATGCAAGAGAGCGTAACGATTAGTGCCTCCACTCAGAATTTTAGTCGGTGACAGTGAGGGAGAATTGCCTTTTTTCGATAGGGAGCGTTTCGACGTAAAGACGATTCGCGCCTATGAGAAGGACAGTCCCCTCCCCCATTCGATCTCTGGAATGCTGACATTTTGCCCGTCGGGGTGGACGCCCGAAGTTTATCTGCACGGAAGCCTCGCGCATTTTCCTTTGCCGACGGATATCGAAGGATTTGAGGGATTGACGGCGGCAAACATCGAAGACTGGCATCATGGTGGAAGAGCGATCAGTGCAGGTATCGGGCTTCTCGATCTCATTTTGGGAGATCGGAACGGATTGGCTTTATTGAGGGCAGGTGGTTTAGAGAACGGCGAATTTGCTCTTTTCGGCGGTATTGATGCAGAAATTTATCGTGCCTTGCCGGAAGTAAAGCGCGACATAGATTTGCTGTTTGTCGGTTCGCTCGATATAACGGAATACGAAGAGCGCAACCGCTGGGTAGAGCGTATCGCACGATTGAGCGACAACTATAAAATTGTCATTTCTCCTGAAAGTGATCTTGAAACCGAAGCGAATTTGATGAGCCGTGCAAAGATTGTTTTCCTTCGCAGTGCCAACGGCGGTCTCACCAGGCAAACCTTTCGAGCGGCGGCGTGTAGCCCCCTCCTTTTCCTTGAAAACGATAATTTTGAAGCGCAGGAAATCTTCAAGGAGAACGTTCACGCAATCTATTACAATGCGGAAACCTTCGATGATTTGCTGAAGAAATGGCTTGTGGACGACGCAGGACGCACTCAAATTGCGGAAGACGCCCGTCGCCTTGTTCTGGAGAATCACACGGAGGCGGCACACCAAAACGCGATTTACGCCGCTCTGGAAAAGCACCGTGAAACCCGGTCTCGTCCTTCGGCTCAAAAACTGGAAGCGGAACGGGCTTACGAAAAAGCCTTTCAGATTTACACGCAATCGCAAGTAACAAATCTTGAAGCGGCACTGACTTTGCTGGAGGCGTGTGAGCCGGAAGAAGCGGAGTTTGATCGTTCCCTGCTTGCGGAGGCACGCGGCGCAACTTACGGATTAATGGCTCATTCTCTGCCTTTTGGACGGGAGAAAAACCGAAACTTCACGACGGGCATCCTCTACGCAAAAGACGCAATCAAGAAAAATCCACGCAATCCGTTTACATATTTGACCTTTGCTTTTTTGTTGTTGCATCGGGCGGAAGCGACGCAGGGTCTGCATCCAACCGGAAGAAATGATGTGATTGAGGCGGCGGTTTCGCTTTCAACGGCGGCGGAATTGTGCGAAATAGAGGTCTTCGAGCCTGATTTAACGGGCGAACGCAAGCCACTGGACCTGATCGGTTTCGGTTATCCGCACTGGAATGATGTCTTCGATGCGCGGTTGGATCGTGCTTATCTAATCAAGGAAATTGACCCGGCGGCATGGCGCGAGGAGGTCTGCCGCACCCTGGCGTGGCGTTGCCGTTCGATGCTCAGTGATCTCTCTACGGCGAATGGGCAAAATGAAGAGGCACTACGGCAAGCACAGGCGGCAGTCGCGAATCTCCCCAACGAAGCGGAAGCGATTTTAAGACTGGCTCGGTGTGAAGCCCTAAACGGTCAACTCAAAGAGGCGGCACTGCATTACTTCGAGGGCTTGCAGATCACGCCGCTCTCGGTTTCGGTCTGGTCGGAACTGGTTTCCGTTCTCACGACTCTAGGACTACGCACCGAAGCGGAAGCCTTTGTAAGTGAGCGTTTAAGGGTGATTTCCGCCATTCCCGCTTTTGAGAGAGTTCGCCTTGTGCTAACGGATGCCCTGAAATCGGTTGAGCAGTCAACGCAATGAAGATTTTGATCGGCTATCTTTCCGAAGAATATTTGAAGCATGACCGGAAGCGGTTCGATGCAAGGTATGCGCCGCGTGATCGAAACGGACACCTTTTCCCACTTTCGATAGCGGAAATGCTCGAAAGTTGCCCGCCCGGTTGGGTTCCCGATGTGTTTTTGCATCCCGGCATCGGTCATTTCCCGTTGCCGTCGGACATCGAGGAATTTTCGGGACTTTCGGTGTGTGCGATTGGCGATTGGGACAGGCGAGGACGAGCGACAAGGGCGGGGATCGGGTTCTTCGATCTCACGATGGGTCAGCGTGAACTTCTCCCCATTCTACGGGCGGAAGGTTACGAAAACGCGGAATTCGTGCGGTTGTGGTACACAGAGCCGGAAAAACAGTTTGTCATCCCCGATACCGAACGCGACATTGACATTTTATTTGTGGGTTCGCTTAATCCCCTTATCTGGCGAAAGCGTGAGAAATGGCTTGAGCAGATCGCTCTTCTGAGCGACCAATACAAAGTAAAAATTGAGTACGGCGTTTTTGGAAAAGAATACAATTGTCTCCTGAATCGTGCGAAAATTGTTTTTAATTGCAGTGCCTATGGTGAAACAAACGCTCGCGTTTATGAAGCCGCCGCCTGTGGTGCTTTGCTTTTCAATGAAGTCGAGAACACCGAAAACGCTGAAATTTTAGAGGACGGGGTACATCATGTCCTCTACACGCAGGAAAATTATCGGGAACGTCTCGCTTACTTTCTCGCCTCTGAGAACGAAAAGGAACGCCTGAAAATTGCAGAGGCTGGGCGGGTTCGAGTCGTTACCCGACATACAATGCGAAGCCACACCGATGCAATGTTCGGGGCAATCGAAACGCACCTCGGCGAACGAACACGCCCCTTTTTGCAGTTGCCCCTGTGGAAGCAATTTTATCGAAAAGCACAGCAGGTGTTCGGTTGTCTCAGCCCGGATTACTTCGCTTATTGTCGCCGATTATTGCGTGACGCACAACGAGCGGGATGTCCACCGGAGTTATTTCACGAGGCACAGGCAACCCTTTTTGCATGGGAAGCCGAGAATGGGAGCGATCCGGTCGGGCTTTTGAGTGCCGCCCAGGAGCAGGCAAAACGCGCATTTGCGGTGATGCCTACAAACCTTTATGTGCGGATGACTTATGCCGGAATTTGTCTTGCGCGTCGTAATGAAACCGGAATGGCAGAGCAAGTTCTTTCCGAAACGATCCAACTTTGTGAGGCACTGCTTTCAGGACAAAGTGCCCTTGATTTTTCGATGATCGAAGGATTCGGGTTTCCGCGCACCCTGGACGGCTTTGATTTCTCGAATGGTTGTGCTGAAATGAGTCTCTACTCCAGACCCGAAGAGAGTGCGGAAACGATCCTCCGAAATTTCGGGGGGCGTTGTGCAACAATGCTCTTCGATTTAGCCCTTCGTGAAGGCGATCTGCCGAAAGCGATCTTGCACGGACAAACCGCCCTGAAACTGAAAAGCGATGCCCCTCTTTTTCGTTTACGTCTTGCGGAATGTTTCGCACAGACGGGAAATTGGGCAGAGGCGGCAAAAGCCTTTCGAGCCATTGAGGAAGTCCCTTTTGCGATAGAACATTGGATTTCCGCCATTCTCGCTTACCGAAACGCCGGACTGGAAACCGAGGCAAACGCCTATCTTGCAGAACGTCTTAAAATTGTGGACGCCATGCCCGGTCTGAGCGGAATGAAACCCGAATTGAAAGCCTTGCAAGTAGTCGAATCTACTGAGAAAGGAATTTTAGAATGAACTCAGCCATTATCGCGCAACTAGAACAACATCACACGATCACGGCACTGGTGGAAAATAATCCCGGTGTGCTGGCAAGAGTTGCGGGGCTATTCGCCCGACGCAGCTTCAATATCGAATCGCTTGCGGTTTCCGTGACGGACAATCCCGCCGTCTCCCGCATGACGATTGTGGTGGGGGGAGACCACCGCGTTCTCGAACAAATCACGAAACAACTGAACAAACTCGTCGAAGTAATGAAGGTAGTGGATTACACCGAAACCGCTGCCGTCGAACGTGAACTCGCCTTAATTAAGGTCAATGCCGAAGCCAAAGACCGGGGCGAAATCATGCAAATCGTCGAAATTTTCCGGGGGCGAATCATTGATATGAGCGATAAAACGTTCATCATCGAAGTGACCGGAAGCACAGACAAACTCGACAAGATCACGCACCTTTTAGAGACTTACGGCATCCGTGAACTCGTTCGCACAGGAATTATTGCAATGGCGCGAGGATCGAAAACTGCGGCGCGTGCAGGTCGTGAGTCGGAGTAGCGTTCTGTTCTGCCACAGCCATAGAGGTGATTTTCGATGAAAGAGATTGTAAACTCGGAAGCGGTGGGGAGATTGTTCCTTTTGCTGGCGGTTGTCTGTCCCTTCTTGGGGGCAGGGATCGGGGCGGCATGGGGAGCGAAACGCAGTGCCGTTAAGCGGGGTGCGATCCGGGGTCTGCTTATCGGGCTTCTGGCAACGCTGAACGGCATTCTCTGGATTATTTACAATGGGATCGTCGAGAAAACCGGACTTGATTCCGTTCGCAACGTGGTCATCAACGCGCTACTTTTCGGGGGAGTCGGCGTAACAATCGGGGTTCTCACCGGGTTGTCACACAAGCGCAAATCAAGCGCAGGGGCAAATACGGAATGAGCGATCCAAACTCTGAGACTTCCAATTTCGGCAACTCTTTCAATGCCGAAGACCGACGCACAATCACCGAGCCGCAAACCGATTGGCGCGTCTGGCAGGACGGTGCCGTCGCGACGCAATTTGTGAAGGAGCGGCGAGGTGCCATTCTGGGCGGTGCAACGCAATTGGAAGTGATGCTCGAATTGTTGCCGCCACGCCCCCCGAATCTTGCACCCACCTGGGTTCTCGATCTCGGTTGCGGAGACGGGGTGTTGCTGGAAACGATCTTGCGGCATTGGACTGGCGCAAACGGCGTGGCACTGGACGGTTCCCCAACAATGTTGGAACTCGCTCTTGAACGTCTTTCAATCTTTCACCCCTCGGCAGTTTC
>JACMPS010000089.1 GCA_014377395.1 Chthonomonadaceae bacterium | reverse complement strand
GACCCCATAACTCGTCAGGCACTCGCCACAGGGTAGGTAAAGACTTGGGTTTCTCAATTCTTTCTGACATTTGCATCACCTCCAAAGGGGATGCAAACATTGTCGGCTCAACAACACTCACTTTTGAGATAGGTTCTAAGGGACAAGATAATCCCCCAAAATCCGGGAGAAGGGAGTTAAGGCAAATACTCGTTCCCTTTCATCATTGCTTTTCTTTGCGCCTTTGTGTCTTCGCGTGAGGTTTCCCCGTATTTTCCTACTCCCTACCCCCTGCATTTTCCTGTGTGGTTTGCAGGATTTCGCGCTTGCGCCTTTGATAGTTTCCGACCCAACCGTAAATCGCGTGAAATTGTAACCAGCCAATCAGAAACGTAACCTGCACCCGGTGGCGAGGCCCCTGCACTTCGGGGACAAGCGCGAAAAACACCATAGTCACAATCAAGTAGCACAGCAAAAGACGCGCGCAAGATTGTGTTTTCCAGAGCGCAAAACCGGCACTCACTGCAGGAATCAACAAAAACCAGTGCAGGCAAGAGGGAACCAGAAGAAAACTATACTCCGGTTCTATTTGCCAGGGCTGTGGCGTCAGGGGAAATCGAATGAGTCCGCTGAGCAACTGTTGGGGGCGTAAAAAACTGGAAGTATCACCTCCGGAAAATTGTGTCAATTTCACAGTTAAGTAGAACATCACAGGCACAAATAGGTATTTGCGTTTATCTTTCCATTCAATCAGTATCCAGATTGAAAGGGTTGTAATGACCAGAATGGGCAAGTAAAATCGCACGAAGAGAAACAGGATCAACGTGACCGCAAGACAAAAAGCGTCATGAAAATTGACCTTACGTGTCAATCGAACGAGGTAGTAGAAAGCCGCCGCCGTGAAGCACATCATCATCGGCTCTTTCAAGTTTGTGATCGTTGCCCAGGCAACAATATCCCATTGAAGCAGGAAAAAGCAGAGATAGCCTTTTTGGTAGCGTTCCGAGTAGCCCAGTTCGCGCAGGGTACGCCGGAAATAGATTGCACCAATTACGGAAAGAACGATATTGAGAAGACAGGGCGAGTAATAGTGGGATCCGAAAAGCCAGACCGCCAGTAAGTTCCACCAGCGATACAGCAGGTGATTTCCTCCCGAAGCCATGAAAAGGGCGCTGATTCCCTGTTGCGAAGTCAGAATATCGAAGGGGTTATATCCATTGTAGATCAGCAGTTTCGCTGTGTTAAGGTAGCGATAATCATCAAGAAAGTGCCAGTTGGAAGTTGACGCATACAAGCCGAAATAAAAAATGGAGAGCGTGACTCGTAGTAGCGAAATTCCCAGATTGATCGAGAGGGGCAGTTCCCGCCTGAGAAACCAGACACAGAGCAGAAACGTAACGCCACACGCCGTGAAAAATTCGGGCGTTAGATTATCTTCCACAAAGCCTCCTCCGTTTTTCGGCGTAACGCATCAAGGCTAAAGTTTTGCTCGATTTGCTCTCGAAGCCTGAGATCGGGGGGAGGATACGAGAGGGAGGCAAGTACATTGAGCATGGTTGCGGCAACTCGTGAAGCATCACCGGGAGGACAGATAACATTGGTGTTATTTACAAGAGTCCGCACATCACCGACATCCGTGACAACTACAGGCACCCCCGTCGCCATTGCCTCGCCGACAACATTGGGGAAACCTTCGCTTTGTGAAGTAAGCGCGAGAAGATCGAGCGCATTGTAGGCACGATTCATTTCACTGAACGAACCTGTCCAAATGACTTTTTCGGCGATGCCAAGACTTTCCGCGAGCAATTTCAACTTTGCGACGTCTTCTTCGTCGCCGCCTCCAATGATGCAATAACGACATTCCGAACGATGATTGTTGACCTCACCTGCGGCTTTTAAAAAGGTGACGTGATCTTTTTCCGGTGCGATCCGTCCTGCAATGCCAATCAAAGGCGAATCTGGAAGAACACCCCACGCCTCACGCATCTGTTGACGAGCGAGAGGATCGGGAGCAAACTTCAGGGTGTTCGTGCCGTTCTGAATGACAATGAAACGGTCTTCCGGGTAGCCAATCGAGACATGGTAAGTCTGTCCTGCGTTGGAGTTGGCGACAAAAAGATCGGGGTAACGGGAGAGGTGGCGTTCGAGTTCGGCGAGAATTTTTCCGGCGCGACTTTCTTTTTTGAGTTGTATTCCCGCATTACGTAATCCCCATACCACTTTGACGTTTGGAAGAAACGGCTTCAGGAAAACGGAAAGCACATTTCCGAGGTCGAGATAGCCATGCAGGATTTGGGGGCGAATCCGTTTCATCTCGCGCACGAGTCGCAAAAGCGCACCCACAACATCCCACGTATGGCGTTTGCCAATCGTGATCAATTCGACATCGGGGATGCTCTCGATTTCCGCCTTAAAGCGTCCCCCCTCATACATTGCGACCACACAAACGCGAAAGCGGGTTTTGTCCATTGCCCGGACAAGTTCGCAGAGTTGACGTTGTGCGCCGCCGTCGTTTAACATTCGAATGAGAAACGCAATCGTGACTTTTGCGGGTCGAGGTAATTCCTGTTCGCTCACGCACGCCCCCTGCGATGTGTCAGGCGAACGCTGACCGTCCCTGCCACACACCCTGCAATCGCCGCATACAAAACGGGAATCACGATCCAGAGGAGCAGAACCTGTGGGGCTTCTCCTCCAACGGGAAACTTGGTGCGCTGTAAAATCAAACTGAGGAAGGTATAGCCCCACATCGCAAATCCCACCGAGCGAAAGGCACGACGAAACCGCATTTTTGTTCCGGCGTCGTAGCCTACGCGCTTGCCCACCTGAAACCCCGCGAGAACGGGAATGAGCAGAAACGCAAGGGCGATCCAGAGCGGAATCCCCCACCCTCGCGGCGTGTTGAAAAACAAAATCAGGTAGCCGACAAAGGCGATCCAGAAGCCAATCTTACCGCTTCCCGCAGTCTGAACGTCTTCGGAGTTTTCTTTTTTGAGAATGGCGGAGCGAATTTCCGCCGTTTTGGATTTCGAGACCCCGGCGGACTCGGCAAGCGTCAGGTGGTGCTTTGCGTCGTCGAAACGCCCTTCTGCATAGGCAGCTTTCGCGTTTGCAATCTCGGTTTGTGCAATGTCTTCAGTCTCTTCACTCATAAACGGTCTCTTTTTCTGTTGGCACAAGGCTGATTCGGGTCAGGGTACGCACGATTTTCGCTTCGGCAGGGTAGGTATGGAGCGTCTCAATCAACAACCTTTTTCCGCTTGCACGATACCCGATTTTCGTGATTGAAGTGGTCCTGTTTTCTTCCGGGTACTCGGTGGAGAGGGCGTCAGTCGTAAATTGCAAATTTGCTTTTCCTGAGAGAGCAAAAGACAGTGCGGAGGTTTTTACATCGAGTTGCAACCCCTCGCTTCTCATCCGTTTTGCGTTCATCTCGGTCAGGTCGTCAAGTTCCAGACGGGTGAACGCAAGAGTTATTTCATCGAGAGCGGTACACGCCAGCAATTCCGTCACCTGTGCCTCTTGCCCCTCTCCTCTTTTCGCAAACACAATCGCATGGCTAGCGGAGAGGGTGTGCAGGATAACAGTCCACTCTTCCCACGTAAAAGTATGGCTATCTCTCACCCCGAACGGAGACAGGTCTACCTCGCCCTCAATGAGAGCGTATCGCAAATTTTGTACTGACTGGTGAACGAGAGAGACGGGCATAGGATCAAAAACTTTTGCTTTCAGTCACGGAGTGGGACATTTCGGAGTGCGCCGTGTGGCAAAACCGCGTGAACTCCACATACTCCGTTGACAATTTGTGTCACTCGTAAATCAACCGTAAGCGATGCAAGCGCAAGAGCCTCTTGCCGCGATGCTGCAAAACGCTCGGTCATCAAATCGAGCATCGCTTCGAGTGCCAGGTACATAGCTTCGTGCAAATCCTCGTGAAAGGCGAGTGTCAGCCACGAGGTCGGCGTGAGCGCACGAGGCGTCTCTATTTTGAGATCGGGGTGCAGGATAAACGTCAGATCAGCCCTTTGCATGGGACATTCGATTGCCGTTGTAGACACTTCGCCGTCGCCCTGCGCGGCGTGTCCGTCGCCTGTAGAAAACAATCCCCCTCTTACCGCAATCGGCAGAAAAAGTGAGACACCCTCCACCAGTTCTTTGCAATCCATGTTCCCGCCGGTGACACGGGGCGGGGGCGTTGGGTGAAGTCCTTCTTTATTCGGCGGCATTCCCATGACGCCGAGAAAGGGACGCAGGGCGATTTCGTGACCGAACTGGTTGCGCCCGATCTTTGTTTCGGGGTCAAGCGTCCAGTCATACCTGAACACTGGAAGTTCGCTCATGCCGAGACGATCATTGACCGAACTTTGCCAGCCCCCTGCAACTGTCCACCCCCAGGCTCCGGGAATGAGTTTCTCAATTTTGATCTCAAGCGTCATGCCGGGTTCCGCGCCTTCGATGAAAACGGGACCACACAGGCAATGCCCGGAATCAAATACGGGATCACGCGGCTCGATCTTTTTGCGTAGTCCTTCCGAGGTGAGTTCATCGGTCTCCCACCCTGCCTCCAATGTCCTGAAGCGCACGGTGTCACCGGATTGAATCGTAAGTGCAGGAGGAATGTCGCGTGAGAACTTTCCGTGTAGCGTTCTCCGTTCAGGTTCGATAAAATGGAATGCCACGCGGTTTCTCCTGTCCTTACGATCTCTGTTCACCTATTTTACCCATTTCGTCTTAATCTCAGGGTAAAATATACCCGCAAATCGGGTAATTCCCCCGTAACGAGTTCAGCCCCATCGGAGTGCCAGATGCCTTACAATCCACAGAACCCTCTGATAATTCAATCAGACCGAACCGTCTTGCTGGAGGTGGACAATCCTCGTTACGAACTTTGCCGCGACAGCCTGAGTGCTTTCTGCGAACTGATCAAAAGCCCGGAATATGTTCACACCTACCGCCTGACGCCGCTTTCCCTATGGAACGCCCGCGCTACCGGCATGAGTGCCGAGGAAATGGTTTCCGTACTCAACGATTTCACCAAATACGATGTTCCCGGCAATATCATTCACGACATCAACGATTATGTCGGGCGATACGGGCGTCTTAAATTGATCAAGGAAGACGGGCGATTGTTGCTCCGGGCGCAAGACAACCTCGTGATGACCGAGGTGCGGCACAACAAAACAGTCCAGAAGTTTCTGCTTGATCCGATAGACGCCCGCACAAGCGAAATCCCGATGTTGGAACGGGGACGCCTTAAGCAAGCCCTGCTCAAAGTCGGGTTCCCGGTGGAGGACCTCGCCGGATATAATGACGGCGAACACCTGGAAATGGCACTCCGCACGACGGCTTTGAGTGGCAAGCCATTTTGTCCGCGTGATTATCAGGAAGAAGCGGCGGAAATGTTTTGGTCAAACGGCTCGGTGCATGGCGGAAGCGGCGTTCTGGTGCTACCGTGTGGAGCTGGAAAGACGATTATCGGCATACAGGCAATGGTGAAAGCGCAAATGTTTACGCTGATCATTGTCACCAACATTACGGCGGCGCGACAGTGGAAGCACGAGATTCTAGACAAAACTAACATCACTGAGGACATGATTGGCGAGTACAGCGGCGACAAAAAAGAAATTCGCCCGGTCACGATTGCCACTTATCAAGTGTTGACGGTGCGCCGCGACCCTGAACGCGCTAAAAACAAATCTCGGAAAGCACTGAGCGAAGAGGATGAGGACGACGCCCTTTATGACCCGGACGCCGAAATGAAAAAGGCAACTCGCAAAAAGGGGCTAGGTGAAGAGGAAGGCTATCTCAATCTCGAACTGTTCAATCGGCAGGATTGGGGGCTTATTATCTACGATGAGGTTCACCTTTTACCCGCCCCCGTCTTTCGTATCACCTCCGAGATTCAGGCGAAACGTCGTCTCGGATTGACCGCAACCTTGGTGCGAGAAGACGGGCGCGAGGACGATGTGTTTTCGCTGATCGGTCCCAAAAAAACGGATGTTCCCTGGAAAGTCCTTGAAAAACAGGGCTGGATTGCAACGGCGTTTTGTACTGAAATTCGGATTGGCTTGCTGGAGAGCGCACGACTAGATTACGCCGTCGCCGACCCCCGCGAGAAATTCCGATTGTCCTCCGTAAACCCACAGAAAGAGGAAGTCATTCGGTTTTTGCTGAGTCGCCACAAAGACGATCATGTGTTAATCATCGGGCAATATCTGGATCAGTTGGACTCAATCGCAGAACGTTTCGCCGCAAAACTTATCACGGGGAAAACACATCAAAGAGACCGCGAAACACTTTTCGAGGAATTTCGTTCGGGCAAGATTAAGCGCCTCGTCGTCTCCAAAGTTGCCAACTTCTCGATTGACCTTCCTGATGCCAATGTCGCCATTCAGATTTCCGGCACGTTCGGTTCCCGTCAGGAGGAGGCACAGCGTCTTGGAAGAGTGTTGCGCCCCAAAAGCGATGGTTCTGTAGCACACTTCTACAGCATCGTCACGAAAGAAACTCGCGATCAGGAATTTGCCACGCATCGCCAGTTATTTTTGACGGAGCAGGGCTACCGCTACGAGATCATGGATGCGGAATCGTTGTTTGCTCAGGAAGAATAGTTCGCCCTGAAATTGGAAATTTATGCCACAAAAACCCATTCGTGTGATGCACTTTGCCGATACGCACTTCGGAGTTGAGCTTTATGGAAAACTCGATGCCGAAACGGGCTTGAACACACGCCTCATGGATTTTAGGCGTTCGCTGGAGCGTTGCATCGAAATCGCTCTTGAACGCGGCGTTGACCTTGCGGTTTTTTCCGGGGACGCCTACAAAAATCGGGATCCCCGTCAGACTGATCAGCGAGAATTTGCGGCGTGTATCCGCAAACTGACTGATAAAGGGATTCCGGTAGTCATGCTTGTGGGCAATCACGATATGCCGAACGTGCGAGGACGTGCGTCCTCCGTCGAAATTTACCGTACTCTGGGCGTGACAAACGTTCACATTCTCTCCAAACCCGAACGCCTCGACCTGCAAACTCCCGCCGGAAAGGTACGAATCCTCGGAATGCCCTATTTGATGAAGGGAATCGCCGTTGCCCGTGAAGAGTTTCAGGGGAAAAATCTCGATGAGACGCGCCGCCTTCTCGAAGATCGCTACACCACGCTGATCAATGCCCTCACCGACACGATTGAACCAGACTCGGAGGACGACAGCCCCGTCATCTTTCTTGGACATTTCTGGGTAAACGGCGCACGGCTTTCCTCCTGGCAACAGGGCTATTTCTCAATGCAGGAACCGCAAGTCGCACTTTCAGACCTGAAAAATTCTGCTTTTGATTATGTCGCACTCGGTCACATTCATAAGCATCAAGACCTGAACAAAGGCTCCTATCCGCCTGTTGTTTACTCCGGTTCGCCTGATCGCATTGATTTCGGCGAAAAGAATGAGCCAAAGGGTTTCTGCCTTGTGAATCTTGTGCGCGGCGAAACGACTTACGAGTATATCCCGGTGGAAGCGGCGCGGGCGTTGCTCGATATTGAGGTAGACGTAGTGGGTGACGAGCCGACTGAACAAATCCTTGCAGAGATCAAAAAGCATCGGTTGCGGGACGCGATTGTTAAACTTTCTTACAAAATCTCACAGCAAAATCTCGGATTGGTGCGCTCCAAAGACATCAAAGAAGCACTTTCTTACGCTTACTATCTGGTTTCGATCACACCACGAATCGAACGCGATGCCGCCGCGCGAAGCCGCCTGCTGACCGAGTCCAAAACGCCCCGTGAAGCCCTGGCACTCTACCTTGAAATGCGTCAGGATTGGACAACGAGACACGCGAAAATTCTGGAGTATGCTGAGCCGCTTTTCAAGTCGCTCGAAGAAGAAGAAATGGTGGGCTAGGCGTCGTGATTCCCAAAAAACTGACCCTGAAAAACTTTATGAGTTACGGAGAGGAACCCGTCACCCTTGACTTCGAGGGGATGAACGTCGTTTGTCTTTCCGGTGACAATGGAAACGGGAAATCCGCTTTGCTCGACGCGATGACGTGGGCATTGTGGGGGAAAACCCGTGCCTCCGGTGTGGGAGCCGTGCAGGAAGACTCGTTGATTCGGCTCGGTGCAACCGATATGGAAGTGCGCTTTGAGTTTCAACTGAACCATGATCGCTACCGGGTGGTTCGCAAGCGCAAAAAGGGCAAAGGCGACTGGCAACTCGCCCAGCAAAACGAGGCAGGCGATTTTATTTCGCTCAGTGGCGGAAGTCAAAGGGAAACCGGAGCGCAGATCATCAAGTTGCTGAGAATGCAACACGAGACGTTCTTGAACTCCGCCTATCTTCAACAAGGACGTGCCGACGAATTCACCCGCCAACGCCCCAACGACCGTAAGCGTATTCTCGCCGAAATCCTCGATCTGAATCGCTATGACCGCCTGGAGGCAATGGCAAAGGAAAAATCTGCCGAAAACAAGTCTCAAGCGGACGAAATTAGCGCGGAGATCGCTCATCTTTTGCGGGAGGTGGATCGAAAAGGCGAGTATGAGCAAAATCTCGCCGACGCCGTAACGGATCGTGAAGCACTTGCACAAAAGGTGCAGGAACAAGAACAGGGACTCAAGGAAAAGCAGGAGCATCTTGAAACCTTGAAAGCGGCGCAACAGGCGGCGGAAAATGTGGGGGCGGAACTCACTCGTATGGAACGTGAACTCGCCGGACGTGAGCAGGAACGCCGCACAGTTCTCGCGGAACGTAAAAGCATTGAGGGGGTTCAGGCACAACGAGAAGCGATCTTAAAGGATTACGAAGGGTTGCAACGCGCCCGTATCCGACGCGAAGAGTTAGACCCAAAAGTCGTGGAGTTCGAGCAGGTCTCAAAAGAAATTGCAGTCGCGGTAGGCATTCTCGACATCGAGCGCACCCGACTGATCGGAGAACTGACGGGGGCAAGAAAGACGCTGGTTTATCAGCAAAAGCAGGAACAGGAAACCCGGCAACTCACTCTGCAAAT
>JACMPS010000088.1 GCA_014377395.1 Chthonomonadaceae bacterium | reverse complement strand
CGGTGCGGCGGAAAAAAAGCAGGTGCAGTACATGGTGACGCAATACCTGAAACTCGAAAAAGTCCCGAAGCCCGATGATGCGGCAGATGCGCTGGCGATTGCCATTTGCCATGCTCACTCGGCTCATCTTACGATGATGAAATAAAGCAAATTATTCAAGTCTTACGCCGTTGCAAGTTTCCCTCAATGTGATACAATAAACTTGGTTGCAAGACAAAATGTGCCTGTCGAAAGTGGTTACACACTTTCGACAGGACTTCCAACCGCTTAGGAACTAGTCCTTAAGCGATTGGCGGCTCCACTTTCGCTTTCGCGAAACACGGCGACACAACAGGTAAACTGTTGTGAAGATCGTAATCGCACTTGTGATCACGTTAAGCCAGAAGAAAAAACTGGTCATTAGGCAGTTCCTCCTTTCTTTGCCGGCGATAACCCGGCTGGGATGTGGAAGGGTGTTCTTAGCACCCTTCCACTTTTATTGCACCTCTCTCTTTGCTCGTTCGCTATCGCTCTGCTCTTGTCCTTCCACTTCACCTTTTATTCTCTTCACGCTTTCTTTTCTCTGAGGTATCATAAAAAAGCAACTCACCCTCTCAGAAAAAGGAACCGACCCGTGCAACCCTCACCACCCTCTGACCCGATCCCCGAACATCTGCTCAAACAAGCGGAAAGCCTGAAGCGGGGAGCCTCCGGCGTTGTGCCAGAGAATGGTCTGATCGAGAAACTGCTCAAGTCCGAAAAGACGGGCAAACCCCTCAACATCAAACTCGGACTTGACCCAACCGCTCCCGATATTCATCTGGGCTTTGCGGTTGTGTTGCGGAAACTACGCCAATTTCAAGATTTAGGGCATCAAGTTATTATCATTATCGGTGACTACACAACGCTGATCGGTGATCCTTCCGGGCGTTCGGCGACGCGCCCTATGCTCTCCCCCGAAGAGATTGCAGAGAACGCAACCACCTACGTAGATCAACTGTCGCGTGTGCTGAACCGCGATAAAACGACCGTGCGCTTTAACGGCGACTGGCTCGGCAAACTCGATTTTGCGGGAGTGGTGAAGCTTGCCTCGAAGATGACGGTGGCGCAGGTGTTGCAACGAGACGATTTTGCGAATCGCTATGCCTCACACCAACCGATTTCGCTTCACGAACTGCTTTATCCGCTTGCTCAGGCTTACGATTCGGTGGCAATCGAGGCAGACGTGGAAATGGGCGGACAGGATCAAACTTTTAACATTCTGGCGGGGCGTGATCTGCAAAAAGAGATGGGGCAAGACCCGCAAATTGCCCTGTTCATGCCGCTTTTAGTCGGGTTGGATGGCGTGAAGAAGATGTCCAAATCACTCGGTAATTATGTGGGGATTGCCGAAAGTGCCGATGTGATGTACGGCAAGTTGCTTTCGATTTCCGACGTAATGATGCGTGATTATTTTACGCTTTGCACGGATGT
Organism: Chthonomonadaceae bacterium; assembly: GCA_014377395.1. Classification (GTDB taxonomy): domain Bacteria; phylum Armatimonadota; class Chthonomonadetes; order Chthonomonadales; family Chthonomonadaceae; genus JACMPS01. Next base: position 5,863 of record JACMPS010000088.1, on the reverse strand, counting down.
GCCACTCGAAGAAATTGACCGTCTGATTGAGGACGTCGAAAGTGGAGCCGTCAACCCGAAAGAGATCAAAAGCCGCCTTGCAAAAGAAATTATTGCGCTCTACCACAGTGCTGAGGAAGCGGAACGCGCTCATGTCGAATGGAACCAAATTCATGCAAAGGGGCAAGTTCCGACCGAAATGCCGGAATTCGTCTTGACTTCCGATCTGCTAACCGAAAGCAAAATCTGGATCGCCAAACTCCTCATGGAAGCGGGACTCGCAAAGGGAACCGGGGAAGCCCGCCGTCTGATTGATCAGGGCGGCGTCAGTCTTAACGGTGAGAAATTGACTGATTCGAAAACCGCATTTGCCCCTGCCTCTCTAACGGATGCCGTGATCAAAGTGGGAGCTAAACGTTTTTTACGTGTGAAAACGGGGTCGTTGGGAGAGTGACGGGGAGGGGATTTACAGCGAGAAGAAATGTATAGGGTTGCCGAATAAAGGTTGACAAAAGGAGTGTGAAACCCCGGTTTCAATTTCGCTATCATTCCCTCTTCTCTCACGTATGGTATACTAGAGTTTGTAAGTCACAAGGAGAATGATTAGCCGCATGGCGAAAAAAGAAAAGTCCGTTGCAACCGTCGAAGAACGCCCCGAATCCGCCGCGCTCACGACGCCCGTTGCCGAACCGGAAATAGATTTAGAAATTGAAACCCCCCTCGCGTCCGGACTTCCCGCTGCGTTTGCCGCGTTGGGTCTAGGCGAACCACTCTTGCGTGCTATCGCAGAGTCGGGTTTCACGCAACCAACCCCCATTCAATCGGAAGCAATTCCTTTCTTTCTCACCGGGCGTGATCTGATCGGTCAAGCACAAACCGGAACGGGAAAAACCGCGGCATTTGCTTTGCCGCTTGCACAACTTATTGACCCGGACAAGCGCAAGCCACAGGCGATTGTGCTTTTGCCGACCCGTGAACTCTGCTTGCAGGTGTCTGCGGAAACGCGCCATCTCAGCAAATTCTGTCGGATTCGTGTGGTTGCCGTTTATGGCGGACAACCCATTGACCGCCAGTTCCGCGCTCTTGAAGCCGGGGCGCACATCGTCGTGGGAACACCGGGGCGTGTGCTGGATCACATTCGACGTGGAACACTTGACCTGAGCGACATTCAATATGTGGCTCTTGACGAAGCCGACGAAATGCTCCAGATGGGTTTTATCGAAGATGTAGAGGAAATTCTCAAAAGTGCGCCGAAGCAACGGCAGACCGCGCTCTTCTCCGCAACGATGCCGCCGCGTATTGCGGCTCTCGCCAACGAGACGATGAAGAATCCTTATCACATCAAGATTCAGCCGAAAGAGCGTACCGTTGCTCGAATCACACAAACTTACTACGAAGTCCCAAACTCCCGCAAACAGGAAGCCCTGCTCCGTATCCTTGATATGGAAGAGCCGAAAAGTGCAATTATCTTCTGCAAAACGAAGAAGGACGTGGACGACCTCGGAGAAGCACTGCAAAACAAAGGCTTTAATGCCGAAACTCTGCACGGAGACATGAATCAGACGTTGCGTGACCGCGTGATGGGGCGTTTCCGCTCCGGCAAAGCCGAAATTCTCGTTGCCACCGACGTTGCCGCTCGTGGTCTTGACATTGATCAGGTCACGCACGTTTTCAACTTCGATCTGCCCTGGGACACGGAGAGTTACATCCACCGCATCGGGCGAACCGGAAGAGCTGGACGTTCGGGCGATGCGATTACACTGGTGACTCCGCGTGACCGTCATCAGATCAAAATGCTGGAAAAGCAGATCAAAGCCCCGATTGGGCAAGCGCAGGTTCCGACTCCCGCCGACATCGCTCGCCGACACCGTGAGCGATTTCAGAAGGAAGTCGAAGCCGCTCTGGAACTTGGTGACTTTGACCGCGAGGCATTGATTGTGGAAGCAATTACGGAGAAGACGGACTGGACGACAGGCGAGATCGCCGCCGCCGCCATGAATCTGCTCTGGAAAAGCCGCCGCCTGACCGACTTTGACTTGGACGCCGCCCGTGAGACGGATGCCCGTGCCGAAGTGGGAATGGTACGTATTTTTCTGCAAATCGGACGCTTTGACAATGTGCGTCCCGGTGACATTGTGGGAGCAATTGCCAACGAAGCGGGTCTTTCCGGTAAATCGGTTGGAGCCATTGAAATCTTCGACCGCAGTTCGTATGTGGAGGTCCCAGAGCGTGATGCGTCCCGTGTGATTTCCGCTCTCAACAACACAAAGTTGCGTGGACGCAAAGTCCGCGCGGATGTCGCCCGTCCCAAAGATGACCGATAGTCCTTTGCATTGACCTGAACTCAAGCGGATCAGAAACACTGTTTTTGATCCGCTTTTTTCTGTTCCAACTCTCCTAACGTGACAGGTGTGTCTCCTCAATGATTGCTCTCTAGGTTGCGAGACAAAATAATTAACCTCATACGATCAGAGACCGGAAACGTTAAGAGAGATTTTGACTTTAGCCAACCAGGCTGCCTCAAATTGGAAGGGGATACGCTTAAAGAAAACGTCGTGAGATTTAGCTGTTTTCGTAGATTGCTCTGTCTTACTGACGGAAATTTCAAAGTCCTGAAGTTTTACCTTTTTCGTTGTCAAATACTCATAGGCTTTAATGACGGCGAGATCGTACTCATCCAGCGTTGTCGAATTCTGAGTCAGGGGAAAGCCACTCGTTTCGACAGATGTTTTTAATTCGGATTTTGTAATCACTACCCTCCCTGCCTCTACAGACTTCCCTTGACCATCCACAGAGTAAAAAATCACCTGAGCGGTGCTATTTTTTAGCTGTCTGAAATTTACCATCAAGTATTGTTGAAACAACGATTTACCTGTTGCTGCTTTCAATGCCAGAGCAATTGCCTCTTGAGAGTTGATAAGTTGCGGGTTTTGGGAAGGTGGCAAAGGATAAATTTGGGTCAGCAAAAAGAAATTGATAAGGAGTACAGTCATCCAACCTTGCATAGTAGTAATCTTTCCTTGAGGCTATTTTCTCAAGCACGTATGATCAGGATCGAAGGTCGAATCTCTCCTGGCACTCCTTCTCGTTCTCACTCGAACAGAGGCAATTTTAATGGCTTTGTCCTCCACAAGAGAGCGTATTCAGGCTACCATTTTCCATTCAACCAGAACAGGATTAGGCTAACAATCAACAGAAAGACTAAGACGGGGAGAAAGACAGCCTCTTTTGTAGGGGGCGGATCCCATGAACTTTTTTTCATTTTCAACTCCTTTTGCCCTGACCGTTACCCCCTCGCGTTTTCAGGTACTTTCAAGGATAACATTGATCTGATCAATGAGATCAGGCAAATACGTTCTATCCGCTCTCAACGAAAATTTCGGGGAGAGATCAATTTCGCCCCTCAACTCCACACTTACATTCCAGTGAATGTGACCCAGAGGGTTACGTACTGCGTTCATCGTTAATGACTGTCCATGAAATGCCAGGTCAAGGCTCCCGGTTGGGTTTTCGTAGAGGCTGAGGAGGTCTCTTCTAAAGATCAACAGGTCTTTTCGGAAAAGCGTGGAGGATAGATAAATGTTCTGGTGATCAACTTCTATCGTGATCAAAAACACAAGCACCTGCTCTTCCTTAATCCATTTGTGATCGAACAAAGCGGATAAACAACCGTTTTCACCCCAAACAGTAAATTTCATTCTCTTGTAGCCTCCATTTTTTGTTCCGTGTAAGGCGTTAGCAAAAAGAGACCGTCCTTACTTGTGCCGAAGATTTGCCCCCGGTCATTCATCCCGTCAGCACTTTCCAGGTTTCTGCCCCCCTTGTCCGATACCAGAGTGTTCAGATCGTAGACCTTTCCATGAGACCACAGCGCGGCATGGTAGAGAAACTTTTCCTGACAAAAAATCATTCCGACAATATCGCCCGAACGATTGATGGCGAAGGCACGGCTCTCCCATCCTGCAGGAGTGGGCAATGCTTTCATTTTGCCCTGACGATAGAGAAAGGCACGGACAACAAATCCCGCTCCTCTTTTTCTCTTCAGCCATGAAAAGCCGACGACCTCACCTCGATCATTGATATCCAGGGCGTCGCTATATTCGCCACCGAGAGTTCCAAGATCGTGCATCTTTCCCTTCTCCCACAAAAACGCATGATGGATTGGTATCTGCTCCTCAGTTCTCTGTGAGGTATCTGCGTTTCCAACAATCTGCCGCTTGTTATTGATGGCGTGGGCTTGACTGCTAGAACCCCCCAGAGTTCCTAACCCTCTCACTTTTCCACGATGGTAGAGAAAAGCCCGGTCGATGCCTGATCCATTATCAGCATTGCCTACAACATCTCCCTGATCGTTGAGGTCTACCGCAGAGCTGTCCTTATTTTTAAGAGTTCCCAAATCTTGCAACTTCCCCTTGCGTAAAAGCACCGCACGAGAGCGGTAGACCTCGTCACTTTTCATTTCCCCATGTTTTTCAATGATCGTTACGCGAGTTCCGGCGATCTCGCCCCGATTGTTGATAGCGACCCCTACACCGTCCTTAGTGAAAAAGGTGGACAGGTCATGACTTTTGCCCTGAGCAAAGTAGAAAGGATAAGAAGTAAGATGGGAACCTCCTTGGTAAGCAGTGTACTGACCGAGGTTGTTGATCGAACTTAGCCGCCATCCCAGCACAGGAGCAGGAGACTTCTCCAGACGATAGCGGGGCAGTTTCTGATTGATGCTTGCCTGCCCCTCACAATTTTTGGTTTGTGTCGGTCTAAGTCTGGACTTGGAGGTAAAGGGGTAGACTCTGTCTTTCTCCCCTTTACTTTGAGGGAAAGCCATCATTCCGGCAAGCAGAAAACTTAGACACCACAGTTGCCCGATTAAGTTAACGGCAAGTCGGGGGCGACAAAGTGGTTTCATGTTGACTTTGCCTTTCGAGCAAAAACTTCCTGTGATGCGTATCTCTACCTTGAAATCGCAGAAATAAAGGATTTCATGGGAGAGAAGAGGTCATTGTTATGCACGATATTCCTCTGTAAAGCGAAGGGCACTATCGTGCAAAGAGTAACATTTTGCGGAATTCAGAGCCGAGTTCCGAGACAGAGAGTTTGACGGTGATCGTGCCTTCTGCCCAGGAGCCGACTTCGTAAGGCGAAAAGATAAACTCCAACCCGTCCGACAGGATAACGAAATTATCGAGTTGAGCGTTTGTAAGATCAGTTACGGTGCCGTCTTTGACGAAGGAAGCGATGTCCTTCAATGAGTGCAATTTGTTGAGCAGAGCATCCTTGATCTGCTGTCGCGTGTCAGTGGCTTCCGCTTTTTTGCTGAACAGATCAAGTAGCCCCAGACGCTTCACCTTGCCGTCTATATTGCCGAAGTTAAAGCACTGCACGGCGTAGCCGGGGTGTGCGCCTCCCGTATAAAACGAAACACCCACCTCGACGGAGATCAAACGCGGCGCATAGTTGTAATGCGTTTTCGCTATGTATTCCTGCGAATAGTCAGGAACAGGGAAGCCTTTCGGGGGGGCGGAATTTTCTTTTAGAAATGCCGTTTGCCCTTTCTTTACAAACGCGAACAAAGTCTGATTTGCAAGCGCGGCAACCGGGGTTTTCGCTCGAAAAACAGGCATTTTTGCTGAGGAAACCACGCCCTTCTTTTTTGCGGTCACCGTTTTGTAAGTCACCTGCGCTCCTACCGAAACCGCCCCACTCAACAGCATTATTCCAATCAACAAACCCGTTCCCATTCTCATATTTTTTTCCTTCGATAGAGTAAATCTCATTTGCGATCACGCTACAATGATGTCCGCAGAACTAGCGGCGAATTTATTCCGCCGCTCTCTCAGATAATCTCTAAGCCGTCGCGGTTCGGCAAAGTCGGGAACGGCGCGTG
>JACMPS010000087.1 GCA_014377395.1 Chthonomonadaceae bacterium | reverse complement strand
TTTTATCCGAGCATGGCGAAAAACGGCTCACGGATCGCCTTCGAGCATGATTTCGGGGTGTGGAGTTGGGACGCAAAAACAAATGCCGCAAAGGAAATCTCCCTTTACGCGCCGTCCGATGATCGTGCGAATAATCTCCGCAAAGAAACTCTGAAAGCCGGTTTGCAGGAAATGACACTCGCTCCTGACGGCAAATCCGCTTTGATCGTGGTGCATGGGGAGGTGTTTTTGCAACCGTTAAGCGGAACCGGGGACGCACAAAGACTGACCGACACTTCTGCGAGAGAGCAAGACGCGACCTTTACTCCCGATGGCAAATCGGTGCTGTTCGCGAGTGACCGTGACGGCGATCAGAACCTTTTTATTGAGGACGTGAAAACAAAAACAACCCGGCTTCTCTATAAAACGGAGGGACGCGCCGACAACGCCCCGAAAGTTTCGCCCGATGGCAAATATGTGGCTTTCATGCGCGGCTTTCGAGGTGAGGAATTGTGCGTGATCCCGATGGACAGCCAGAGCGGGAGCGGCATGAAAATCCTCTCGAAAGACCCCGATGTAGACGATCTTGCGTGGAGTCCCGACAGCAAATATGTTGCCTTCACGCGCACCAAATCGCACTCAGCAGGAACGCTCGCCGATGTGTTTGTCGTGAACGCGATTGAAGGTTCCGCACCTATAAATGTCACCCGCTACCCCGGAATCAACAGTGCACCGCAGTGGAGTGCGGACGGCAAAAAACTATTTTTCTTGAGCAATCGAAGCGGAACCGTCAACCTGTGGAGCGTTTCTCTGGAAGAAGAGAAAGACAAAGCCGAAGACGAAAACCCCGACGAGGAAAAGCCGGACCCGAAAGCCGCGAAGAAGGGCGAAAAGCCCTCCGTTACCGTCAAGATTGATTTCGAGGATTTGCATAAACGCGCCAAACAAGTGACGAAAACCGAGGCGGCAGTCAACGGATTTACGGTGTCGCCAGACAGCAAAACAGTCGTCTATTCGATGACTCAACTCGGACAAGCCGACCTCTGGAAAGTTGCCGTCAAAGGGGGAGAACCCACGCGCCTGACGACAACGGGCGAACTTGGAACCGGGGTTCAGTTTTCGCCGGACGGCACAAAGGTTTACTATCTCGGCGTGGGAGGCGCGGCAAAATCGCTGACTCTTGCAACGTCCGCTGTCACACCGCTCAAGATCGCACTCAAAATGGAAGTGGATACGCGGGCGGAACTGCTTCAGATGTTCGATGAGGCATGGCGCAAGATGCGGGACGGCTTTTACGACCCCAAAATGCACGGCGCGGATTGGAGCGCGGTTCGCACGAAATACAGAACGATTATCCCTTCGATTACCTACAAGGAGGATTTTTACTGGCTTTTCACCCTTGCGATGGGCGAACTGAATGCCTCGCACACGGGTATTTCTCCCGCCACCGACACAGCCGCCGTCAACGTCACTTCCAGCCTCGGCGTTGTTTATGACGACGCCTATTCAGGTGCAGGGGTACGGGTGAAAATGATCGTCCCGAAAAGTCCTGCCGCAATGAGCGAAACCCCGCTCAGTGTGGGTGACATTATTCTGAAAGTGGACGGAGCCGCCGTCGAGAACAACGAAAAGTTTTATTCTCTGCTGGCAGACAAAGCAAATAAGCGCGTTGAACTTCTCCTCTCGAAAACCGGGAAAGAGGCGGACGCGAAAACCGTCAAAATCAAAGCCACTACGCAACTCGCCCACAAAAACCTGAATTATGAGGTGTGGCAACGCGAACGGGAAGCCATGACCGACAAAGCGAGTGGCGGCAAACTCGGTTATCTGCACCTGAGTGCGATGAATGATGAAAACCTGGACAAGTTCAAGCGGGCGGTTTATGGCGATTTTCAGGGCAAGAGTGGGCTGGTTCTCGATGTTCGCTTTAATGGGGGCGGCTCGATAGCCGACGAACTGCTTGAAATCTTGGAAACCCGTGTCTTCTCTTATCGCACCTTGCGCGGAGATGAAAAGCCGACAACGGCTCCCCTTTCTGCCTTTAACAAGCCTCTTATCGTTCTGATCAATGAGGGCAGTGCCTCCAACGCGGAGGTGTTTCCCTGGGCGATGCGCGACCTGAAAATCGGGAAGGTGGTGGGCGTCTCCACGCAGGGAAGCGTGATCGGGACGGGTGCCACTGACCTCATTGACGGCTCGACATTACGTATCCCTGCTGTGGGAAGCCTAACGCTGAACGGCACGGACATGGAAAATCACGGGTGTCCGCCCGACCTTTATGTGGAGAACGACCCGGAAGCGGTCTTTCTGAACGAGGACAAGCAATTGGAGGCGGCAGTGAAGGAACTACTGAAAGAGGTAAAGTGACGGGAGTCATGCTGAGATGAATTTCGATTTCATCATATCGCAGAAATTTATCTTGAAATATCGGAAATAATGCTTGCAATGTTCGCGCAGTTTTGTTATAATGGCATTGTGCGGTCTTACCGAGGTCTTTCCGCTCCCGTAAGTGCGGAGAAATCTCATAACGTTCGAGGAGGTCACTGTGCAAGATGCAACCCTGTTCCTCAGTTCGCCTTTCTGTCTGCACTCAAAACAGATAGACAAAAGTACCCCCCCCCCCCCCGCGACAGGAGTTCCTGTTATAAAGCGGTTTCTCACCTGTTCGCCTTGTTCACATTGATTGTGGGCATGGTCTCGGCAAACGTGCTTCCCCTCTCTGCCCAACGCTGGCAACGGGTCTATACGGGCGGAAAAGTCAACGTCAACGGTTCTGAATTCGATTACACGAGTTCCGGAGGTAGTTTCGGCGACACCGATGGCACGCGGGGCGGGGGCGGGGGAAACTCTGTCGGTTACGGCTCTACCAGAACGGCAGGTTGTTCGGGAGAAATTACGGCAACTTTCACCTGGGTCTCTGCCGGTGGCGGTGGTACGCTTCCCCCTCCCCCCGCCGAGGTGATCATCGAGGAAACCTCCTCCGCCTCCTGGACTTCCGAATTGCCTTCTAGCACTGTCACAGCGAGTTGCGACAATGGCTTTGGTTCGCCGACGACACCACTTTTGTACGGCGCGGTTTCTTCCGGTGTCCGCTACACCAAAAAGTCTGTTTCTGGCAATACCTTCACTGTCTCCTGTTCTCCAAAATCCGACGTGAGCACAACCGCAACCCCAACAACCTATACTCGCAACAGCGTAGGCGTCACCTATCAGGCAAAAATCGTTACCTCCGGCATCGTCATCAGTGGCGTTACCAGAGTTGGCAACGGCGACCAGTTGGTGGTAGGTCAGGGGTGCAAACCCCAATTGATCTACGGCAGTGGCATTACAGGTGTGAGCGGTGTTGCCTGGACATTTTCGGGTGGCAAGCCCTTCAAAAGCTACGTTGTCCCCCGCGCCGTACCTGACGTAAACACGACGGGAACGCTCAACCCAATTGATGCCGGTAACAGAGAGGGCGTCCAACCTACAAGCCCGCCCCACTTCGCACAAGACGAAAGCGTAACAATCTCCTGCACGGCAACTGCCACTTTCGCAAACGGCTCCACTCAATCACTCTCTCCCTCCGTAAAATTGTCTGTCGTTGCCCCCCAATACCTTTACAAAGAGATATTGGGCGCACCTGCGGTTGTAACGCACCCGGATGGAAGCAAGTATCTTGCCGCAGCAGGACCGGGAATACAGTATACCTGCTGGGTTCTCCCGCCACCGGGCTTTGCTCCAAGGGAGTATTCCGTCATGCAACTGGTCAACGCGAAAGTTGAATTTCAGACCCCTGATCATACCGACACTTTTACCACCAATGGAACCTTCCAGCTTGATGGACTTTACCCCTACAAGGGTTGGCGTCCTGACTCGACTCCCCCTGGTTCTTTGTCCGTGTACGGATTTGATAGTCCAGATGCACTCCTGGAACCCGCTGATATTCGTGTGAGTATTGATGATACTTTTAAGACTTTTCTGATGTACTTTCCGGCAACAAATAATCTCAGCCGTCAAACCGTTCCCCTTTCGCTTCAAGGATGGCAATTTAAGGCGACAGCAAGTCGGGCTACCCTTGCAGACCCTTGGGACTACTCAGGGTTGTCGCTGACAGCAATGGCTCCCAAGCGCACCTACGATCATCCTATCTGGCAGAAAACTTTCGTGCCAGCGGCGGCTTTTAATGACCCTAAGCCCTGACTTTACGTACAAGGAGAAATCTCATGTATCCCCTTATTTTGCTACTGACACATTCCCTGCTAACCCCGCTTCCTCCGATAAAGGAAGTTGCCGGAACAACTCGTCTACCCCTGACGATTTCCACGCCTGAGCAGGTCGAGAAACTGTTCCACCTGCCCTCTCTGACTAACCCCATGTCCCATGCACCGAGGTTCCTGACGCGCAATATCTTGCCTGACGATCATCCTGATGTTATTCGGATACGCAGTGCGGAGAGGCATCTTGCACAAGCGCGGGGGGCGGCGTCTGCAGGAGATTGGAACCATGCTATCGAAGAGGGCATCGTTTCGTGGGATCTAAGCCGACAAGACCCCGACACCGCACTTTTCATCGCGGATCAACTGAGGCGGGTTGGACGCCTTTCCGAAGCCCTGTTCTACTATCGTCACGCGATGCATCATGCACTGCACCCGAATTTCATTGGCAATTATATGCCCTGGGACAACCGGGAAGCGATCATGCGCTATGCTGATACGTGTCTTCAAGTTAATCAATGGAAAGAAGCGGACACAGCCTACTGGAAAGTCATTTCCATGTTGAAAAAGAAGCCCAACTTTGAACTACAGGGCATCAAAACAATGGCGGAGCGGGTTGCCTATCTCTACTTCGCCCTCGGTGTGGAGATCAAAAACGCTAACTATGCGACGAATGACTTTCTGCCTGTCATTCCCTACTTTCAGGAGGCGATTCGTCGAACCTCGCTCCCTTCGATGAGGAATCACTATACGGCGTGTCTCGGTGTTGTCATAGACTTACTGAGAAGTGCCGCGAATGACAAGATTGCGGCAGAAAAAAGAGCGATCACCGAGGCAAAGCAACTAGCGGCATTTGAGGCGGAGAAGCGAGCAAAACTCGAAAGAGACGCGGTTCCGGCACAGCCCTGAGCGATCCACTCTGTCGCAAAGGGCAAATGAGGAAAGGGGGATCGAAAGCGTACTGCTTTCGATCCCCTTTTTCTTTGTAAGAGCGATAAATACCTGCTTTTGGGGAAGAGAGAGGAATCAGGGGGCAGATAAGAGAACTCTAAAGCCTATCGCAAAGAGAGGTTTGCCCCTCGTCTTGTAACTTTTCGGCACGACTTTCAATCTCTCTTGAAACCCGTCGAAACCAAAGGAAAATTTATGCGCCCGCTCTTCGCCCTGATGTCCCTGCTCGCGCTGTACCCGTGTTCTCTGTTCGCTCAGACCACGCCCGACGCTCCCACTTCCGACCCAGCAACCCCCACCACCCCCGTAAAGCGTCGTTCCGCCACTGCCCCGCCCGCGAAAAAGAAATCTGGTTCCGCAAAGACAGCGACATTGAAAGAGGGAACCCTTGTCCTTCTTGACCTTCCACACGAATCGGTAACGCTCAAAGAAGGCAAGACAGACAAAAAATATACGCTCACGGAGAAAACTCACTTTTTGCGGGGGCATTTCGAGGCGCAACCCGAAGAGTTCAAGCCCGGTGAAAAGGTTGTTTTCAAGTTGCGAAAGGTGCGCGGCAAAGAAGCCTATACGGTTTTCGAGTTTGCCGATGCGGACACTTACGCCTGGTTGACGGGACTTCGTAAGTCGCCCTCCACAGGCAAGATCAAAGAGATTTCCGATGAAACGTTGGTGCTGACCGTCCTAAAAGAAGAGATCACCTACCTTATAAGCCCCAAAACCGAGTGGGAAAAGAACGGAAAAGTTGCCGCCTCCACCGACTTCAAAGAAGGGGACACCGTGACGGTCTCGCCACGCTCCCTTCCAAGCGGCACGATTATGGCGAAAATCGTTGCAGATCAATTGAAAGTCGTGGACAAGAAAACAAAAGCCGTTTCAGCAAAACGCACCACCTCAACAAAACGTGCCACCTCCCGCAAGGGAATCAGTATTCGCGGAATGTTGCAGAGTCTGGACCGGGATCAGCATTGTTTCACCCTGCATATGGAGGGCGAGACACGCCTGATTTATTACGTCGCTGCCACGGAAATTCGTGTTCGCACCCGTGCCGCCACATTTGCCGCTCTCCTCAACGGGCAAACCGTGAGCGTTCGCCTGTCCACCTTCCCGGAAGAACCCAACCTCGCGACTCGAATCACGATTGAGTCAACGGTACGCCGCTCCAAATCACCTTTCGGAAAGAAACCGACTCTCCCGCGAACTTACGGAAGTGTCCTGATCGTTCCATCCGTTAAGTAGAAGCGATAGAAGAGTTTGAGGCTACTACAGTTGTCTAAATTTCATTCACTGAGACACGGAGTGGCACAGAGGTGCCTGTCCACACGGTGAGTAACGGTCTCTTTGAAGGCGTCTCCAAGCCGGACACGGCGGTTTTGGTGAGGCAGAAGCATATGCAAAAGACCCGGTCAGAGGAATTTTGCCGGGCAGACGCACCTGGTTTTTGGCATCGACGTGGCAGGTGAAGACGAATTTGT